>JALOPK010000038.1 GCA_025453925.1 Candidatus Eiseniibacteriota bacterium
TGCCCCGCCCGAAGATCGCCGAGATCTCGGGCGTGGTCACGTTCCGTGGGCGACTGATAGCTCGCCCATGAGGTGATGGTGGCGATGAGACTGAAGGCCGCCATGAACCGTGCGAAGAAACGGCCGCCATCGCGCCCGCGACGGCCGGATGCGTGCATGCCGGCGGCGCACATGGCCACGGCGAACAGCAGTTCCCCCACCTCATCATCGTTCTGGGTGACCGGCAGCGTGAAGAGCCAGGATGCCGCACAGAATGCGGGGATGGCGCCCCACGGCGGCGAGGGAACATCGAATCGGCGCACCAGGCGCTGGGCTGCGGGGAGGAGCACTCCGTAACCGAGCATGAAGGCCATCGCCAGGGTCCCAGGCCGCATCCACCACAGCGCCAGGTTGTGCAGCGTCGTCTCCCGCTGAACGTTCCGGTAGGCGAAGAAATCCGGGGGCGCGAACCCGAGGAGCCGCTGCCCCCAACTGATCTCCTCCCCGGCCACGAACACGCAGAAGAGGGCGAGCCCCACGCACATCGCCGCGCCAACCGGCCGGGTTCCTCGCCGTTGCCTCGCGGCGGAGAAGAAGGCGAAGGCCGCAGCGGTGAGGCAGTAGAAGTCGAGCCACTCGACCGGCGAGTCCTCCATCAGTACGTAGCCGAACGCGACCGGGGAGACCCATAGCACCACGCCCGACGCCAAGAGGATCACTGCCGTCAGAACTACCGCCCACCCGTCTATGCCCATCGCGTGCCCACCATTTCAGTCGCGGGAAATCACCAGGCCCGACGCTTGCCATGCAGGCCTGGTTGCACGTTACATTGCGTGAATGGGAGAGAATCTCCATCTAAACGGGAACATCGTAAACCCCTACGTTGCTGGAGGAGATCATGAGCTTCGTGCGAGCGACAGAACTCGCCCTCGCCGTGTGCATTGCCACCGCATTCCCTCCCTTGGCGGCGGAGCCTTCCGCCGGGGGCGTCAGCATGGACTCCCTGTTCTGGGACGGCCCCCTGGGAGTTGCGTTCGAGGAGTCGGCGGCGACGTTCCGCGTGTTCGCGCCCCGTGCTGTTTCCGTCACCCTGCACCTATACGGACAACCGTTCGAACCCGCGATCGCGTCATATCCGATGGAACCGGCCTCGCAGGGCTGCTGGGACCTGTCCACGGTGCTTCCTGCCGACGCTCGCTACTACGCCTACGCGGTCACCGGCTCCCCCGGCGCCGTGGGGATGTACGACCCCGCGGAGGCCGTGGCGGATCCGTACTCCAGGGCGGTGGTCACGGAGAACCACTATTCCCACCGAGGGCGGACCCTGCTCCGCCCGCCTGGACCATTTGATTGGGAAGGCGACACATGGGTGACCCCAAACCCTGAAGACCTCGTGATCTACGAGGCCCACGTTCGGGACATGACTCGCCATCCGAGCTCCGGTGTCCCGGATTCCCTGCGGGGGACCTACCTTGGCCTGTGCCACGACGGAGCGGAAGGCGGTCTATCCTACCTCCGCGAGTTAGGGGTCACGGCCGTCGAACTGCTTCCGGTACAGGAGTTCGGCAACCTCGAGATCGCGTACCGTGATTCGTCCACGCAGGTGTTCAACACCTGGAATCCCTACGCGCGGAACCACTGGGGATACATGACCTCCTATTTCTTCGCTCCGGAGGCGTACTACGCGACGGGGCAGGCGCTGGAACCCGGCGGAGTCTGCGGCGCGGACGGACGGCAGGTGAACGAGTTCAAGCAACTCGTGAAGACGCTTCACCGCGACGGCATGGCCGTGATTCTGGATGTGGTGTACAATCATGTTTCGCAGTACGACCTGAATCCGCTCAAACTCATCGACAGTGAATACTACTTCCGGTTCGACGAAAACGGCGAACCCCTCTCCCTTTCTGGATGCGGAAACGACTTCAAGACTGAACGGCCGATGGCACGACGCCTCATCGTGGACAGCGTGCTGTACTGGATGCAGGAGTTCCACATCGATGGGTTCAGATTCGACCTCGCGACCATGATCGACGACGGGACCCTCGCGGAGATCACCCACCGAGCCCGGGAAGTGAACCCCCGCGTCATCCTTATCGCGGAACCCTGGGGCGGCGGCGAGTACGACCTGGGAGCGTTCTCCCGTTTGGGCTGGTCGGTGTGGAACGACCGAATCCGCAACGGGATCAAGGGACGCCAGCCCGGGGCCGAGCCCGGCTTCGTGTTCGGGGCCTTCCTCTCTGGGGAGGATGCGGCAAGCGTGACGAATCATCTCATGGGAAGCGTCCGCTCCGGAGGCGGGCCGCTGCTCTGGCCCTGGCACGCGGTAAACTACCTTGAGAGTCACGATGATCTCACGATGGGCGACTTCATCAGGATCAGCCTCGGGTTGGCGGACCCCCATGCGCCGGTTGGGGACATCCCGCGCCATGTGCGCCTCACCCCGCAGGAACTCCGGATACACCGGCTGGCGGCCCTCGCCTTGTGCTGCAGCCAAGGCTCGATCATGCTGGCACAGGGCCAGGAGTTCGCCCGCGCCAAGGTGATCGCTCAGACCACGGCGCCAGACTCCATGGTGGGGCGCGTCGACCATAACAGTTACGCCAAGGACAATGAGACCAACTGGCTCGACTACGATCATGCACGGTTGAACAGGTCGCTGGTCGACTACTACCGGTCGCTCCTCCGGCTGAGGAAGCTCTACCGTGGTCTCGGCGGCGCTCCCCCCGAGCTTGTCTCCACGTGGGCAACGGGCGACAGCCTGTGTGTCGGCCTGCTCATCGCATCCTCGAAGGGCGGCGACCCTGGCGACCTCCTGGTGATCCTCAACGGCGCACCACGCACAATCCAGATGGAAATGCCCGAGGGTGACTGGAGACCGCTGGTCGTGGGAGAGCGTGTGTGGGACGCCCCGGGAGCAGCCGTGGGCACATCCCTTTCTCTCCCCCGCACGACGGGCGCGCTGCTCATACGAGAGCGGTGACCCTGCATGCGCTCAGCAGAGGATTGCCGAGCGAGAGGTCCGCGATGGATGGGTGCTGCGTGCGGGAGACGGACGTGGCGAGAACGCTACCAGACCAACGAGAGGGCGAGGCTCCCGGGAGACACGGCAACGGCCACGGGGCCGCTCCTGCCCCCTTTCAGGCAGTGCACTGCCGAGGCTACCCGTGTCAGGACCGCGAATGCCAGCACGTTCTTCGACGCCGAGTCCCAACGGCGTCGGTCGCGGACCAGAGTCGTGAAATGTCGCCGCTCGTCCTCGGAACGCCAGGTCCAGACCTTGGAGCCCGAGTACCGGTATGGGTCCTGGTAATGCTGATTGGCGCGCTCCGAGTTCCAGTAGCGGGTCATGTCGTCATAGTAGGCACCGTCCCGGACCGATGGATCACTGCCCGCGTGGGCAGCCCCGTAGGCGACATAGCCATCTTCAACCCCGTCGGCGCGGTGCCCCAGATAGTACCGGCTCCCCCACACCATGCCCTCCGCCACGAGAAAAGCCTGGGCTGAACCCCGCCATCCAAGGTAGGCTTGACCGGCCCCCGGCAACGCCGTAGACAGCAGGGCCGCCAGGGTTCTGCACTCACCACCCCACGAGGGCAGAACGGCCGCCAGGAGGGCGCACGCGGCGAGGAGCCGCCTCATCGAAGGAGACTCCGCCAGGCAACCACGAAGGCGGGATCCTGCCGCGACCAGTCAATGGACACCGAGAGGCCGTCCCGCGCCTCCCGTGTCTCCCGGGCATCGTGGAGGGCCTCGATGGCGGTCGCGGCACGGGCCACCAAGGCGACCCCAAGCAGCCTGTTCGCCCAGCGCAGGCGGCTGTCGGCTTTGGCCCGCAACCGGCGGCACTCGTCTCGGCGCGGGGAGACATACGCGAAGTGGAGCCCATCGGCATCCTGCCACCAGAAGTCCCCGTTACCGAATTGGTTGGGAGCCCAGTCGTCCCAGCCGAAGATGTAGGCGTTTGAGGCTTCGACATCCTGGTAGTACCTGACGAGGTCGCGTTCGCGAGCTTCCCGGATGTCATGCCAGTAGACGGTGTCTGCCCAGACGAAGGTCGGCTCGATGGTCCGGAAGAAGTCCCACCACTCGAACCAACCCCGCTCGGCGTCATTGGAGAAGTCTGGATTGCTCAGATCGTAGTGCTCGTCGGTGAAGGCACGGTAGTCATCCTCAAGGCCATTGCCGTCGGCCTTGAGAGCGGCGTACCCGCCCCAGATGGCGGCATCAGCGGCAACGAATGCCCACCCTGCGGAACGACCCTGGTAGATCTGCCCAGCGCCCGGCACCAGAGCCGAAAGGAGAAACGAAATGCCGGGGGAGGGCCCCATGCCCGGCGGCGCGACACTCTCAGTCAGAGATGTGTTCACATCGACGCCCCGCAACACAGGGCCCAGGTCTTCCTGCGCGATGGCCGCGTTCCATCCGAGCGCGGCAAGCACAACCAGCGGCACACGCACGTCATTCCTCCCCGAGAACGGCGAATGGGTGGACAAGCGATCGGGTCGAGCCCTCATACCCGGCCTCGAGCCTGCAGAGATAGACGCCCATGGGCATTCTGGCCTCAAACGTCCAGTCCTGGCGCTGGCCGCTGGCGGTGCCTGTCCACCCCTGCCTTCGGCGGCCTCCGGCGTCGAGTATGGTGAGGCCGATCAACGCCCCCGCCCGCGCCCGGAACGACACGTGGGCTTCAGATCCGGACACGGGGCTAGGCCACACGTAGAAGTCTCCAGAGTCAACCAACCCCTCGGTCGCCGCGGGTGGGGATCCGCTGCCCGCCCACCCGGTCATGGCAGAAGTCCCCCTGGAGAAGAACCATCCCGCGCCACTGTGGTACGGGAGATCCCACGCGTGGAGTGCGCCGACGCTGTCGGACAGAACCGCCTCGAGATCGCCGTCGCCATCAAGATCCGCAAGAACTCCCCCCGTCAGCGCGGGAACAGCCAGCGGCCATCCCTCCATGCTTCGGCGCGGAGGCCGACGCAGATCCACGCCACGCCCCGACACACTCATGAACTCTCCGCGGTCGTCGCCATCCGCGTCGAAACACAACACAGCGTGGGTTGGTGCGGTCTCATCGCCATTTCGGACCCCGGTGCAATCGGCGATGGGATCACCGGCCGAGGACCACGCCCAGATGCCGCCGTATGTGTCAGAGGCGCCGATATCCAAGACGCCGTCGCCGTCAACGTCGCAGATCACGAGGGGCAGGGACAGGCTTGCGCCAGGTTCCACCGGCCATCCCGGGCAGGGACGTCCGTCCGGGGCGAGCACCCAGATGTGCGTCGCGGAGCCTACCACTGTCTCCACCACCCCGTCTCCCTCTAGATCAGCGACCAAAGGCTCGGAGAGCCGGGTTTCATCGTGCATGACCGGCCACCCGGGGAGTGGTTCTCCCGAGGAGCTGAGGGCGAACACGCCCTGTCCGCAGAAGACCAGATCCTTGGATCCATCGCCGTCCACGTCAGCCACTGCCGGCGCACCCACGGGACCATCGGCCAGGACGATCGGCCACCCCGGCGACATCACGCCCGCCATATTCAGCAGACAGGCCCGGCCATCGGCACTGCCCACCGCGACCTCAGGAGATCCGTCGCCGTCGAGATCGGCCAGCACCGGCGTGGACAGAGCGCGCCCGGTCGGCGCGACCGGCCATCCCGGCAGCGGTCCCCCGGCGTCCGGACCGCGCAATGCCATGAGGGCCAGCCGTCCTCCCTCCGCGCTCATGGCGACGACGCCCTCCATCATTCCGTCGATGGGGATCGCCGCAGGGGCATTGACCACCTGTTGGAAACTGTCCCACAGCACCACCGGCAGGAGATCCACCCCCACCGCAAAGACCTTGCCCCGGCCGCCGACCAAAGTGATGGTCTCCCCGGTCGCGGTGTGCACCACGTTCGGAGGGGTGAGGGGGCCCTGCGTCACCGCGATCGGCCACCCTTCCTGTCCCCACGATCGGGCAAACGAGAAGGTCATGACGGCGCCCGCAGCCGAGATGTTCGATATCTCGACGTGGGTTCGGCGGGCGGCATTATCCCAGGAAGCCGGGCGAGTCGCACTTCCGAAGTGGTCATTATGACCTGCCCTGAACGGGTCACCATCGGTCCCCGCCGGGTCAACGTCCTCCGTCCCCGGAGGACGGCTGCTGGTCTCGAAGTACTGGAGACCGAGATTCTCGACACCCTCGGCCTCTTCCAGCGCCACACCCCGGTGGCGAATCAAAGTATCGGCATCCGCGTCGTACTCGAGGATGTTCGGCAACCCACTGTCCCACAAACCTTGCGCAGTATCGACATGCCAGATGAGAAGGCCCGAGCCGGGCAGCCCCGCGTCGTATTCCGTCGTGGTGGTGTCGCCCGTTACCGTAGTCGGGCCCAGGATCACGCCCGCGCCCGACTTGAGGTAGACCGTCGGATCGCCGTCGGTGTCGACCTGGCGGTTCTCCAGCAGGAAGTGCTCCGACTCGCTGATGGTGATGCGGTACGCGGATGAGGCCTGAGTGGTGGCGGTCACGGCGTATTCACCCGGAAGGGTCAACTCCTCCGGACTGACCCACCCCAGCATCTGCTTGCTGAACGCGCACAGCGAGGGAGGCAGCACGCCCACCAGAACGCGGCCCGTCTGGTCCTGAAAGGCCATGCCGTCGCCGTTGTCCATGAGCGCCCAGTATCCCACCACGTTGCTGAAGTATGCATAGTCATAGAGATCCAGGAGCCCCAGCTGATGCCCGAACTCGTGGGCAAGCTCCGAATGGATGCAGGCAACTTCCCGAGAAGGATCCAGATCCTGGTTGATCGCCTCGGGCATGACGATGACATCGTCCACCGCATGGGAGCTGTCGTCAACCATGACCGGCGAGCCGAGAAACGTGGTCAGCGAGGGGATGTAGGCGGTGATGAGGTCGCAGGGCGAGTCGCCGGCGTAATCATGTTGCCAATCACCGCCCGCGTGAAACACGATGTAGGTGTCGAACTCCCCCAGAGTCACGGAAGAATCGCCGTCGGCGGCCAGCAGCGCATCCGCGGCGAGACGGGCCAGACGATCCTCCCGCTCGCTGAGGTCGTTGGGATTCTGGTAGTAGCTGTAGTATGCCGTGCGATGGGGCATTCGAAACGCCCCGTCATCCTCATCCGGGAGAACCCGGAATTCGATGGAAAGGGATCCGTAGGACTGCACGGCATAGTAGCGCGCCAGCGCATCCATGACCCCCTCGAAGTATCGCCTGTTGTGAGGAGGCGCTCCGGGATATCGATCGGACGTTTCGGCTCCGGAGAGATCGAACGAGCCGTTCCCGGAGATGCCGCAGCCGTCATCCGGCCGGGGCGCGGGAAAGTCCACGCGGATCGCGAGTACCCTCAGGGTCGTTGCCTCGCCTTTCCGGCGGTGGGCGATCGGGGACTGCCTGCTGCTCCCGAGGTGAACCCGCGGCCGAGGGGAACTCACAAGGCGGCCCGCGATGGGCGACGGCCCAGCGGACGAGACCTTCAGCACGTCGCTTCCGGCGGGTCCTGCAACGAGCACCGCAGCGACGCCGGCGATCGCGCACGCCCTCCCCGGGAGTTTCGACACCGAGCGGATCAAAGCTAGATCAGGACCTTCAGGGAGTACATCTTCGTGTAGGTGCTCCCCAAATCCTCCGGTGGCTCGATGAAGGCGAAGTCGAACTGGAACCGCTTGTACTTCAGACCGCCTCCGAAGGTGGCGCCCTTGGGCACGTTGCCGGCTTCACGGTCGTAGTAGTAGCCGCCCCGGAGGAAAACGGCGTAGGCATCATTGGCGTCTGCGTACTTGTACTCGGCGCCGACGCAGCGCTTGCTCTCGCGGAGTTCGTCGGCGAATCCGTCCTCGCTCCAGTTCACCATGACCTTGTTCAACTCGGTCGAGAGCAGCAGCGCCCCGAATGAAGGCCTGTCCATGACTTTGTACGCCAGGCCGACTCTGAGCAGGCGCGGCATCGGATCGGCCGCGGCTTCGGAGCGGTAGGAAATCTCCGGGCCGATGTTGGAGAGGCTCGCGCCGACGTTCAGACCGTTGAGGAGGCCAGGGATGCGGTAAAGCCATCCCAGATCGACCGCCCAGTTGGTGCCAACCCCTTCATCTGGGTGGAGCTGGCTCCGGATGTACTTCAGGTTGCCGCCGACGCCCATGCGTGACGTGATCCGGGTGCTGTAGGACAGATTGAGAGCGATGTCGTACACCCGGAACGTGCCGAGTTCGTTGTTGTCCTCGTCTGTTTCCATCACCTCCCCGACGTGCAGGTAGTTGGCACTCAGGCCAAAGTGACCCCATCCTGGCACATGCTGCGTATAGGCGAAGTACTCGAGATAGAGGTCATCCAGATCAAAGACCGGCATCCACGGCGAATGCATGAGGAAGAGTTCCCGCGGGCAAGGGCCGCCGGACTCGGTATCACACTTGAGTGCCAGACCGCCCGGGTTGTAGAACGCCGCGGTCGCATCATCGGAGACCGCAACGAACGCCTGCCCCATGCCGTTGGCGCGTGCGCCGGGAGCGAGGATCAGGAACACGACCGCCGTACCCACTTCGGCACGGGCCGGTTGCGGGACCAGTACCATCGAAAGCAGAATCAGAACACTCGCTGCCACTCTCCGAATCACGCTCGGACCTCCTCGGACTGCGTAAGAAGAAAACCTGTATGTGGCGGGGTATGCCGTCAGCGCCTACTGAGCATACCCCCGGCCCGGGAGGCGGTTCCTTCGGGGTCGAGCGATATCAGAAAGCGGGTGAGGGCGGCCTCCGGTCGCGCCGCCCCGGACTTCGACGTCAGCTCTGCGGCAAACAGATCGTCCAGCGCCTGCAGCACGCGCGCGGCCGACCATCCCTGAGCCTTGGCGAGCACCTCCTTGAGCCTCCAGGGAGGGAATGCTTCCGCCAGCCCCTCGCGGGGGAGTGTGACGGCGAGAAGGATATCCTCGAGCATGGCCGCCAAGGAGGGAAGCACGCGCATGGCATTGCGCGGCAGCAGGAGAACCGAATCCAGGGCGGCCAGCGCGCGGGGAACATCTCCGGCGGCCGCGGCATCCAGAAGATCGGGCAACGAACCCGCACTCGCATCAGCGACTTCGTCGACCGTGGCGCGGGTGACTTCGCCGTCGGCGCCGGCATAGGCAACAAGCTTGTCGAGTTCCTGTTCCAGATCCAGGAGACTGGTCCCCGTGAGCGCGACCAGTCGGGCGACCGCCTTGCCGTCGATCCGGAGACCTCGTCCCTTCGCTTCCCGCTGCACCCACGGGCCAAGCTGACGGTCCGGCAGCGGATAGCAGCCGAAGCAGGAAAGGGCTTTCAGAAGGCCTCCGCCGGGCATGGATGGAAGCGTGACGGAAGGGCTGGCGATGAGTACGAGACACCACGTGTCTCCTCCCGCAGAGAGGACCTTGCGGAGGTACTCCGCCTCGCGGGTCAGCTTCCCTCCCCGTTGAGCCTTGCCAAGCAGCTTCTCGGCCTGGCGCACGACGACCAGCCGCCTTCGGGCAATCATCGGCAGGGTGGAGATCTCCTCGCCGACATCCGCGAGGCTTGCCTCGCTTCCAAGGAGTTCGCCATAGTCCAACGGGCGGACCTCGCCGCACAGTTCCCTGATCCGTTCAAACGCTTTTCGACAGAGGTACTCCTCGGGGCCGAAGACAAGGTACGCCGCCCGCAAGAGCGGCTCAGGCCTGGTGAGCTCCGACCACAACTCGGGAAAGTACATTCTCTGCTGTCGCATGCCTGGACAAACCTCAGTCCGCCGCCCACATTGTCGGCGGCACAATTCGTGGGTCTGGTCGCGCTGTCAGGCATCCAACTAGAGTCCAAACCGTGTTCGGTCAACTCATCTTCAGCTTCTTGATCCTCGGTATCCCGTCCGGAACGGATCTCAGCCTTACCACCCTTCCATCCGGACTGGAGGTGTGGCTGGACGGAACGTGGCACGGGCTGGCGCCGTTGACCGTACGGGGAATACCACCAGGCGCCCATCACATCAGAGTTGCCTCACGGCAGCTGTGGGCGATCCAGCCTGTTGATACTGTCATGTGCCTCGGGCCTGGATTGAACCGCGTAAGGTTGACTGCACCGGGCACCCTTCATGTTGTCAGCGACGACGCTGGGGCGAGAGTACTGGAGGATGGCCGTGAGGTCGGGCATAGTCCGCTGATGGTGTCCCGCGGAGCGGCGGTGCGTCGCCGGATGTCGGTGCGCGTGGGTGATGAGACGGTGCACCTTTGGGATTGGACCCCCATGCCGGGGTCCCTCACCACCGTTCGCCTTCACCATCACCCGTTGCGGCAGACGCCGGCCCGAGAGAGCGGCGTCCGGGCTGCCGTCCTCACCTGCATCGCGGTCATGGCGATGGCGGCATCGTCCGCGGTCCTTGCCCGCCGGGCAGACGATGCCTACGACGAGTACCGAACCACCGCACACCCCGATCGGATGCGCACACTTTTTCGCAGGGCCCGGCGGCTGGACCGTTGGGCGTCAGGGCTTTGGTCAGGCTTCGAGGTCGGCGCAGCCGTGGGGCTGGCGTGGTGGATCCTGGCTGCATGAGGGCAAGATGGTGCCTGCTATCCGCAGTCCTGTTCTTCGCGTGCAGCGATCGTGAGCGAGCGAATCCATTCGACCCACACAACCCTGACACTGGTGGTCGCCCACTGCAACTCTGGGCGATTCCTTCGACCAACTACGTGCGGCTGCACTGGTCCGTCCCGGCGCTGCCCGATCTGGAGGCGCCCTGTGTGCTCAGGATCCGAGAGACGTATCCCCCGGATACCGTGCTCTCTGATGCCCCGCTGTCCGGCACATTCGTGGTCCAGGAGTCTTCACCGGAACCGCTACGCTACCTCCTCGAGGCGAGAGTGCTCGGCTGGGAGGGAGTACACCGGTCTGATACCTCGGTCGCGGTGCGGTCACCCGGTTCCTGCTGGATAGCCTCCGGCTATGACCACATGGCTCTGCTCTCTCCGCACACGACGTCCTTGCTGCCCTCGGTGTCTCCGGGTGCCTTTGTCGTGGATGTCAGTTCCATCGGCACCTCGCTGTGGGCTGCCGGTATGCCGGGCGGTGTGGTGTTTCGAATCGAAGCCTCGGTCGCGGGGCCCTTCCTGACTGAGGACGCGGCGACATCTCTTTCCATTCGTTCCATCTCCGCGTCGTGGAGTTCCAGCAGGGTATTGCTGGCGCATGCCGGCGGGTTGACGTGGTTCGACCCCGAGAGACGCAGTCTGGAAGCCATTCCACTGAATCACTCCGCGCCGCCGCGTCTGGCCAGGCTCGCTCCCGACGAAGAAGGCGCCTGGATCTGGTTTGCGGACGATACGCTGGCATACCTGCCTCCCGGCGGTGGGATGCCGACCGCCTCCTGGAAACTCCCCGACGTAGCGGAGCTCTGCCCGGTTGCCGGCCGGCGTTGCTGGGCAGGGGCGGCCGAAGGCCTGTTCCTCGCCGGCACGGATGGGCTCGCCGAGGTTTCGGGTATGCCCGTGGCTTCGGTGGCCGGCGTGTCGGCTACCGAGTGTTGGCTGACGTCGGAGGAGGGATCGGTGCAGCGCATGTCCGCCGACGGCAGCGTGATGGCGCACCGGGAGCTCGGCGGGTACCGTGTCTGCGCCGCCTCTGAACAGCAGGTCATCTGGGTCGCGTCCCAGGACACGACGCTGTGGAAGCTACTCCCCGACCTCCAGATCGCCGCCCAGCTCCGCCTCTTCGAACCGCCGTGGGCAGTCGCCCCCGGGCCGGTCTCGTTCCAGTGAGTTCGCAGGGTCCGGCGCTTGACAGGTGAGAACTCAACCCGCAGTCTCTCCCCCTGGACCCGGGAGTTTCATGCGCTCCGGCCTTGGACATACGCGGGAGGCGGCGCCGAGAATCGCTCGGCATTGATCCCGGCCGTTCAGCCGCGTGCAGCTATCCCTGAATCCGCTCTCGATGGCAGTGTGGGCGGACCTTCTCTACTTCTGGAGGTAAGGCCAATGAGATGTTGGACTCTCGCTCGACTGGCGATTCTTCTCGCCGCGATGCTGACCACCATGTGCGGCACTCCGGCCGTGCTAGCGCCGCCATCGGCGTATCCGTCCGCGGCTGATGCCTCTCGGGCGTATGAGGAGGCCATCGCGAAGGATCCCGGCAATGCGAACGCGCACTTGTGGCTCGGCATGCTGTTCCTTCAGGAGGGGCGAGCCGAGGAGGCCGTGGAGCGCCTCACCCGTGCCACCGAGATCGACCCCTCAAAGACCGAAGCCTTCGCGGCGCTGGGGAGTCGGTTGGAGGCCGAAGGGAAGTTTCCCGAGGCGCTTCGCCTCTACGACGCGGCCATCCAGGGCAACACGGCTTTCCGCCAGGTGGTCGAGCGGAGGAGTGAGCTCGGTCAACGCCGAGCGGCAGCCCTCGCAAGCCTCGACGCTGCCTGGGCGTTGCTGTCGCAGGGCAAGTCCGAGGACGCAGCGGTCATCCTGCGCCCGCTGGCAAGGGAACTACCCGATGAACCCCGAGTCCATGAACTCACGGCACGCGCGGCGATGACCAGCGCCGAGGCGCTCCTCGCCTATGAGGAGCGCAAAGCCGCCCTGGCCGAGGCGCAGACCGCGGCGAAGGAAGCGACCCGCCTCGGGTCGAAGAACATCGGTGATACCGCAACCCGGATCGACGGTCTCCAACGGCAGGACGAGGAGCAGGTGGCACAAGCCCGGGAGAAGGTCGAAGAAGGGGGACCGACGTTCGTCCGCGATGTATGCCTGATGCAGAAGGCGCCACTTCTGACCATCGTGAATCGCAGGGGATATGACCTGACGCTGGACTTGCGCTTCTCGGACGGTGCCACCCAATGGGTCGTTGTCAACGACAAGGTCGCGCTGCGCTCCGCTCCCGACCGGGAGTCAGAGCGACTGGGGCAGTTGTCCCGCGGCACCTCCGTGTGGGTCAAACGTGAGGGTCCGGAGGACTACGTACAGGTGTTGTCGTCCATGGGCGAAGGATGGATCGCGAGTTCCATGATCGAGCGAGCGAGCTTCGTCAGCTTCACCATTCGCGCCGGCACGACTCTGAGTACTGTTCTCCTTCCCGGCACGGCCCAGTACCGTCTCGGCCGGGGAATGCGCGGCCTTGCCGAGGGAACCGAGGAGTTCGTTCCCTACCTCTGCTATTCGTGGGAGTAGCCCCGGGGCGCGGTCGCGGCGGACTGCCGGATCATCCCCATGACAGCCCCGCCGATGGTGCCCTCCCGGCGGGGCCACGAGGGTTGGCACGCGCACCGAGTTTCTCCGGAGCACCGCTCGAGTGGCAGGCAACTGATTGACGTGGGCATGCCGGCATCATAGCATTAGGGGGTTTGCGGGAACAAGATCCCCTGCGGGAGCCGCCCGGTTCTTGGCTGGATCACCCGGCGCGCGACAGCCTGGCGTCGCGGAACGCTGTGTCCGCGACGTCTTCCTGGCTGCGACTGAGATGACTCCGACCCCGGCAGGCACCACGGGTGGTGATACGCTCACTCTAGGCGAGGGGACAGCCATGGACGCTCAGGTCGAACGGATTCGTGACTGCTTTCTGACGCGAGCGAAGGAGTTGGGGTATAGGGTCGAGGTGCAGCCTCGGCCTCCCCAGGGCTACCTGTTCTGCGCGGATTTGTACGCGGGGCCATCTCGGGTGGGGCGTCTCTCCACCCGGAGGACCACCGTATCATGGCGGGCGGCGGGTGCCCCGAAGGCCACGCGCGTGGAGAGTGAGCAGGCGATCTCCGGGCTCCTTCCGCCACCAGATCTGTCCGGCGCTGCGCTGGCGCCGGTGTCTCCTGATGCCCTGTCCCCTCCCCTACCCACCCCCGACATCGGCCAGGCCGGAACCATCCGGGATGCGATACCGAATGCTTCAATGCTCGCAACGCCGTCAGACGCCCCGCCGGCCGAAGTCGGAGGACCATCTCCGGTCGCGGTCCATCCGCCGCATACTGAGGCGCCTCCATCCCCCCCACCCGTGCCCGAACCTCGGGAGACTCTCCAGGCTGAAGCAACGCTCCACGCGCGGGCCGATTCACCACCGGAACCGGAGAAGCCTCTGGCGAAATCACCCAGTGGCTTGTCCCGGGCCATGACATCATTCAAGGAAGGCGATTTCGAGAAGGCGATCCAGTGGGCAAGACTGGCCATGGCCGAGAATCCGGACAGTCACACGGCGAGAGATCTCCTCGCCAGGGCGCAACGCCTGGTGGAGTCGGGTCGCGCCGATGAACCCCCTGCCCCACCCGCCCCCGCGGAATCCCTCACGCCGCCGGCGCCGCCGCCGCCGAAAGAGAGCCCTGCGAGGATGCCTCTTCCCCAAGGACCCTCGGTACCAGACGTGAGACCCCCCGAGCCAGCTCCGCCACGGGTGGCCCTGGCAGCGGCGGCCCCTCCGAGCCCGCCTGAGGCTCCGGCACCGGCGACACGGCCTCGTGAAGCGCCGCATCTCCGCGGGAAGAGCCCGGCGTCGCCCGTCGAGCACAAGAAGCGCCGGACGTCGCCGGTGGTGTTCGTCCTGTTCGCCGTCGTGGTGATCGCGCTTTGGGTCACCCGGCCCCGACCCTACTCCCCCGGCCCTCCGCCCGAGCCGTTACCCGCGGCGATGGACACCCTCGCCGTCCTGCGCGAGCAGGCCACCAGGATGCTCCGGGATCTGCGAGGCGACACGCTGGGGACTTCGGGAGGCGCAGCGCTGGAGAAGCTCCTGGACATCCTCCAGCACGAGCCCGCGGACAGCGATGCGATGGCGCAGATCGTCGTTCTCAGCTCCCGGGAGGATTCCCTGGCCCAGGCGCACTTGAGGGCCAACCGGTTCGTGAGGGCATCCGAGTTCCTCGATCAGGGGCGCCGCGGATGGCAGGCGGCAGGCGTCCGCGCCGACAGCGCCGTAGCCCGGCTTCAAGTGAGAAACGGGATACTCCAGGAGATCCTGGAGGCGAAGAGGGCCATGTTCACCTCGATGGTGCACGTCCCGGCCGGTCCATTCCGCCGGGGATCAAACCGGGGCGGACTCGATGCCAGGCCCGAGCGTGACATCCAGGTGTCGGGTTTCTACATCGACAGGACGGAAGTCACCAATGCCCAGTACCGAGCCTTCCTGATGGACATCGCTGCCGATGGCTCGGTGCAAGAGCTCCCGATGGGGAATGCGAACCTCCCGGTGGTCTCGGTATCATGGGACGAGGCCGCGAGGTTCGCCGCATGGGCAGGGAAGCGTCTCCCCACGGAAGCCGAGTGGGAGAAGGCCGCTCGCGGCACTGACGGGCGGGCATACCCGTGGGGGGACGAGTTCGACCAGGCCCGCGTGATCGGGCGGGGCGCCGCCTCTGTGCAACCGGTGGGAAGCGCCCCCCTCGGCGCGAGCCCATACGGCGCCATGGACATGGCGGGAAACGTCAGGGAGTGGACTGCTGATTACTATGACCCGCTCTACTATGGGCGCTCGCCTTCCGCGGACCCTACAGGCCCAGCCCGGGGACGCGACCGAGTGGTTCGC
>JALOPK010000303.1 GCA_025453925.1 Candidatus Eiseniibacteriota bacterium
GTGCTAAGGGAGTTTCGCTCTTCGATCGAGAGCTACCTCGCCGACTAGGCCCCTGACCGTGCGCCGCACCTGATCAGGTGACCCGGGGCCGGTCGCAACGGCCCATGCTCCGCGCCCACGACCACCGCGGGAGCGGCGCCCGGTCGTTCCCACGCGGAGCATGGCCGCGAGCCGGACAAACCCTGTTGGAGTATCGGCGGCGCCCGATCAGACAAGCGCCGCACCCCACCCATGGCGTCCACCCATCCTTGACACGCAATGCATTCCAGGGCAAGATAGGCGAAACCACCATGGTGGCGGCCTACATGTTCCGGAGGATTTGATGGCTGACGTGCGACCGTTCAGGGCTATGCGACCTCGTCCCGACGTGGCGGCCAGGGTAGCAAGCCCTCCCTACGATGTTCTGAGCAGTGAAGAAGCCCGGGTCATGGCCGAGGGCAATCCCCATGCCTTCCTGCATGTCTCCAAGCCGGAGATCGATCTCTCCGCCGACGTTGACCTCCACAGCGACGAGGTCTACGCAAAGGGCAGGGAGAATCTCGACCGGTTCGTGGCCCAGGGCGTGCTGTTCCGGGAGGCCCGGCCGGCGTTCTACCTGTATGAACAGCAGATGGGCGATCACGTGCAGATCGGCCTGGTGGCCGGGGCCAGCGTGGTGGAGTATGAGAACAACCTGATCCGGAAGCACGAGCTGACCAGGCGCGACAAGGAAGACGACCGCACCAGGCACATCGAGGCCCTCAATACGCAGTCGGGTCCCGTCTTCCTCACCTACATGGCCCGACCTCAGATCGATGCGCTGGTCGCCCGGCTCAAGGCGGCCTCCCCGGTCTACAACTTCGTGGCCCACGATGGGATTCGGCACACGGTCTGGGTGGTGGCCGCGCCAGGGAGACGAGCCTTACAATCACTTCATGGCCGTCATTTTCCCCCACGACCAGATGAAGATCATGGACTACAACCGGGTCGTGAAGGATCTGGCGGGACATTCCCCTACATCATTCCTGGAGGCGGTGTCGGAGCGCTTCACCGTGGCGCCTGGCGCCAAGGAGAAGCCGAAGTCCGTGCACGACTTCGGCATGTACCTCGGTGGCGCCTGGTACCGGCTCACCGCCCGGCAGGGATTCTACCCCGTCGACGATCCGGTGAAGAGTCTCGACGTCTCCATCCTCCAGGACAACCTCCTGGCGCCGATTCTCGGCATTCACGACCCACCGCCTTTGCCTTTCACCCGACCACCATCGAGCAGCTCATGGCGGTCGCCGATAGCGGCAAGATGATGCCGCCGAAGTCAACGTGGTTCGAGCCGAAGCTCAGGTCTGGTTTGCTCGTACGGCCGCTGGCCGAGTAGGCATGCGGCGGGAGGTGAACGATGCTGATCCTCATCAGTGATGCCTTCGACAAGGGTCTGCCCGCGAAGCTGGCACGGTTCGGCGAGGTGACCGACGATACGTCGCGGCTCCCCGATGCCGACGTCGTGCTGGTCCGAAGCAAGACCAAGTGCACCAAGGAGTACATGGACGGCGCGCCCAAGCTGAAACTCATCATCCGCGGAGGAGTCGGGCTGGACAATGTTGACCGGGAGTATGCGAAGGCCAAAGGGATCGTCGTCAAGAACACGCCCGCGGCATCCAGCATCGCCGTGGCGGAACTTGCGATGGCGTTCATGGCCGCCATCCCGGCCCGCCTCATCGAGGGGCACATGACCATGGTCAACGGTCAGTGGGCCAAGAAGGAACTGAAGCGAACCGAGCTGTTTGGCAAGACCCTTGGTCTGGTCGGCGCCGGACGCATCGCCTCCGAGGTCGCCAAGCGCGCCAAGGCCTTCGGCATGACGGTGATCGCCTACGATCCGTATCTGAAGGAATCCGACTATGCGCGTCTGGTGCCCCTGGATGAGCTGCTGGCCAAGGCCGACTTCATCTCGCTGCACACTCCGCTCACCGATGAAACCAAGGGTATGATCAACGCCGCTTCCATCGCCACGATGAAGGACGGCGTCATCATCATCAACACCGGCCGGGGCAAGTGCATCGTCGAGCCCGACCTGGCCGCGGCCCTCCGGGACGGCAAAGTGCGCGCCTATGGCACCGACGTGTGGTTCAGCGATCCGCCTCCCGCGGACTGCCCGTTGCTCACTGCACCCAACGTGTTCATGACCCCCCACATCGGCGCGGAAACCAAGGAGAACCTCCTCCGCATCGGCGTGGAGGTCGAGAAGATCATCGAGTCCTTTGCCGGCACTGCATGAAGGAGAGGATCCCATGAGCAAGCGCGCATTCAACTTCAACCCTGGTCCCGCCGTACTCCCCCTGCCCGCCCTGGAGCGGGCCCGGGACGAGTTCATGGACTTTGCCGGCACCGGGATGTCGGTGTTGGAGACCAGTCATCGCTCCAAGGACTACGAGGCGGTTCACAACGAGGCCAAGGCATTGATCGCAGAGTTGCTCGGCCTGACGCCCGACTACCACGTGGTCTTCGTGGGCGGCGGGGCGAGTCTGCAGTTCGCCATGGTGCCCATGAATCTCCTGGGCGCCGGGAAGAGCGCGGACTATGTGATCACGGGGAGCTGGTCGAAACTGGCCATTAAGGAGGCCAAGATCCTCGGCGCCCCCAAGGTCGCCGCCACCAGCGAACCGGACGGTTTCACGTACATTCCGACAAAGCTCACCCTCGACCCTAATGCCACCTACGTCCATATCACCACCAACAACACGATCTACGGCACCCAGTACCACGCGTTCCCCGACACGGGGTCGGTGCCCATCGTGGCGGACATGTCATCGGACATCATGTGGCGCCCCATCGACGTGAAGCCCTTTGGCCTGATCTACGCAGGCGCCCAGAAGAACATGGGACCGGCGGGTGTCACCGTGGTCATCATCCGTGACGACCTGCTCAAGAAGTGCAAGGAGGGGCTGCCGACCATGCTGAGCTACGCGACGCATGTCGAGAAGGAGTCGCTCTACAACACGTGCCCCGTGTTCCCGATCTACATGGTGCGAAACGTTTTGGCCTGGGTTAAGGAGCAGGGCGGCCTCGCTGCCATGGAAAAGCACAACCGAAAGAAGGGCGACCTGCTCTATGGCGCCTTGGACGCGGATCCGGACTTCTTCCGAGGCCCCGTGCGCAAGGACAGCCGCTCCTTCATGAATGTCGTGTTCCGCCTGCCCAACGAAGACCTGGAGGCGGCCTTCATCTCGGAAGCGAAGAAGCTGGGCATGGTTGGGCTCAAGGGTCACCGGTCGGTGGGCGGGATCAGAGCATCCATGTACAACGCGTTGCCCTTCGAGGCGGTCCAGACGCTGGTTAACTTTATGCAGGACTTCCGCAAGCGCCACTAGGCGCGAGTGCTCTGCAGCGTGCGGCCCGGGGGGATCACTCCCCCTGGGCCGTCGTGCGTGGGGCGCGGCATGCGCTCCATATCGATGCACGACCACTCGGCGCGGCGCCACCTGATCCGGCCCTCTCCACCCCGCCATCCACCCCTCGGACCCATGGTGGCACCCGTCAGCTCTGTCCCCGGATCACTCGACGTAGCCGAGGCTTCTGAGGGCCCGCTCTATGGCAGGCGTGAGCGGCACTGATGCCCCCCCTCGTTCGCCGCTTCCCAGGAGCTCGGCCAACGCGGCGACCTGATCAGGGGCAGACGTGGCGAGGTTGGCGATCTCGGCGGTGTCAACGTCAACGTCGTAGAGTTCGGTGCCGGAGAGGAACTCCAAGGGACCAGGGCGCATCGCGAAGCCGCGGTGAGCGGGATTCACCCGGTCATACGCGGCCAGTTTCCATTCACCCAGGCGCACGCCACGTCCATGGAAGCCCCACATGTCCACGTCGAACCGCACCGGAAACGCAGGGAGGTCAGGTGACAGCAACGGGCGCCCATCCACAGGCCAGGCGGGCGGCAAACCGAGCGCCGCCAGAACGGTCGGCATAACATCCACGAGGCTGACCGGGACCGATATCCGGGCCGGCTCGATGTTCGGCCCCGCCATGATGAAGAGCACCCGAACCTGCTCATCGTAGAGCAGGATGGAGTGACCCTGGTACGACCGCTCTCCCAGCGACTCTCCGTGGTCGGAAAGCGCGACAACCACCGTGCGGGAGTCGAGGCCGCGGTCACGAAGGAACCGCCACAGCCGGCCAAGCTGATCGTCGGCATACCGGATTTCGCCATCGTAGCCGTTCACCCATGTCGAAACCTGGGATGCTTCGTAGCCCGATCCCTCCGGGACGGGGATCTGTCCCGTGAACATCGTGTCGTACGGCGGCGGTGGTGCATAGGGATCATGGGGATCCCACAGGTGGATCCACAGGAAGAACGGCTCATCGATCCGCTGGAGCCACGCCAGCGCACGACTGACCGAGACCTCCGCCCGGCAGGAGAACTCCATCGGCATGATGCGAAGGATCATGCGGATGATGCGGGCGCCCGAGTAGGGGAAGAGCCCGTCCAGGCGGCCCCGATCGTGAAACCAGGAGAATCCCCGGGACCACCCGAAACCCCCTGCCAGATGCGCCACACTCACCACGCCCCCGGTCCGGTAGCCCGCCGAAGCGAGCGCTTCGGTCAGTGTCGCCGCCTGCGCCCCCAGGGGCCAGCCGTTGCGGCGCACCCCATGGGCGGAAGGGTAGACCCCGGTGAGAATGCTGGCATGGGACGGCGATGTGCTGGGCGCCGGCGCATAGGCGGTCGTGAAGAGCGTTCCCGTGGCGGCCAGGGAGTCCAGGCCGGGGGATGTGGCCCGCGGGTATCCCACCAGCCCGAGATGATCGGGACGGAGCGTATCGAGGGTCACGAGAACGAGGTTCCGCCGGAGCGGCGCATCGGCGGGGATCTGCGGCGCCGTCGGCCGTTCACGGAGGGAAAGCGCCAGTGGAGCGACCACGAGGAACACCGACAGCCCCAGAAGGGGCGACGGGGTTCGCCGGCGCAGCACGCCGGCTGCAGCCGCGGCCGCCAGCAGCACGCCCGATGCCAGGAGCGCGCCGCGGGGGCCGGTAAGACCCCCTTCGGGGAATAGTAGGCCGGCCGCTCCCAGAAAGACCGGCGGGGCCAGCAGCAGGACCCAACGCACTATCCCCGCCCGGATGGCAAGGATGACAGGCACCAGCGCCAGTCCGCAGCAGAGGTATGCAGCCATCACCAGCGAGACGGCCGGTTGGCCGAAATACGGCAGGGGAGGCGGAGTCAGAAGCCTCCACTGGCCTGCCAGCTCCGCAACGCACGCCACGCACCAGCATCCCGCAGAGGCGCACCACCATCCGAACGTGCGATGAGTGATCATACTCCAGATCTCCGGCGTCTAGCGACCAGCGTCTACGCCTGGAACAGGATGGCCGGGCCGACCGGATCGAGTCAGGCCTGACCCGGGCCGATGGCGCCCATCGCGTGTGCCCGCGACTAGGTGAACACCTTGGCGGGATTCTACGCCCATGGTGCCCTCGGGTCCAGTGGTTTGCCGTTTCTTTGCCCCGGCTTCCCCGAGATCGTCTGGCCGGCACCCGCCGCCACCGCGGAGCGGTGCCCTCCCGTTCCCCCGCAGAGTCCCCCGCAGAGCATGGTACGAGTCGGGGAAAGGAGTATGGGTACGCGTCGGACAAACCCTGTTGGAGCGCCGTCGGGCGCGACGGGGAGGC
>JALOPK010000304.1 GCA_025453925.1 Candidatus Eiseniibacteriota bacterium
CGACGTGGACCTCGACGAGAATACAACAGAGTATCGCAAGTATCACCTTGCCCGCAACATGCTCGGCTCGATCGTCAACGCGACGGACGCCAGCGGGGAGGTCGTCGAAAGTTATGAATACGATGTGTATGGCCAGGTGACGTTCAGGGACGCCGAGGGCGAGGAGATCGCCTGCTCGGCGATCATGAACTCGGAGCTGTTTGCGGCCGGCCAGTACGATCAAGAGACTG
Organism: Candidatus Eiseniibacteriota bacterium; assembly: GCA_025453925.1. GTDB lineage: Bacteria > JAFGKV01 > JAFGKV01 > JAFGKV01 > JAFGKV01 > JAFGKV01. The sequence continues at coordinate 231 of JALOPK010000304.1, forward strand.
GACTGTTCTGGCATAGGAGGCGAACCTACGATCCCGCTACAGGCGTGTTCCTCCAGAGGGATCCCTGGGGCTTCGTACTGTCATCCAGCTTGTATACCTATGCCATTTCATCCCCTGTGCTCTACGCAGATCCGGTGGGCCTCTCACCTTCGACGCCCGGCCCGATGTCAGAGAACCCTCTGGACCACTGGCGCGCGAAGACGATCTGGGGGCGCCACAGGGGGACCCTCGCGATCTCAGTCAGTTGGGGTGACCCAAGTCTCTCTCTCAAACCAAGGGTCTGCGCAGCGGTGACACCGACGGGCGCAACGGGAGACTACGATGAGTGCGTTGCCGCCAAGGGGATGCTCCGGAGGAGCGGGCCTCCCCGGACAAGACCACTTGCAGTCACTGCACTGTTGGGATTCGCTGGTTCCGACGGTGCACCGGAGGGATACCTGTGGTGTGCGACCATTGACGCGTTTGTCACGTGGAGTGTGAGCACCAGCGGTATGCCGCGATTCGGATTCTCATTTCTCCCGATGCTGGATCCACTCGATCCCGTTACAGGTGCGAGAAGCGAAAGAGACGTGCGAAGGGACAAAATCAACAAACGAATGCGTGAGCACGAGGCGGAGCATGGCCGGCGCCTCGATGAACTGGTTGATCGCCTGAATCGCACCGCAAACCACTTCGAGGGTGTGGGTTACGGGGTGACCAAGACTGACGCGGTTGACGCAGCAAGATCACATGCACAGAGGAATATCGACAGCCGCTACGATCGGGCATGGCATGAAGACGCGGAGCGCCAGGAGGACTGGGATGTGGATGAGTGGGGCTGGGTCTGGGACTATACGACGGAGGACGAGAGAGACGCCTACTGGCAGGATCATTACGCAGGAATGGGTTTGTCAGATCCGAGGGATCGCGAGCGGTTCATCAGGGACAGGTCGCAGGACGCCGTGCGCCAGAAGAGTCGCAATCCTTAGCGGAAGAGTGGACAAGATGCGGCGTAGTCCAGAGAGATTCGTGGAGCTGGCCGGCGGCACATCTGAGGCCGCCGGTCGTTCGCGCGTTCTTGAGATGATCCGATGGTCTGTGTTCGCTCTGTCCGCGTTGCTAGTCTCGAGTGATGAAGCCAGAGCGTCGGAGTCTGAGTTCTGGCAGGCCGTTGAGAGGGCTGCATTGGGTCCTCTCCACCTTGCCCGAAGTGGGATCGACGACATCATCACCGGTGGGCTGCCAGTGGAAGAGGCGTGGGCGATCTTCACCGGTGATGACGATGCTCGACGCATGATCGTACGGGCATGCATGAGTCTTTCGGACCCATTAAGCGAGGAGTTGGTCGCGCGAATTGCAGACTTGCTCGAGAGAGAACTGGCCAGAGACAACCCGAGCACAAGTGCGATCATGCCGCTGGTAGACATCCTTGGGGCGCAAGCTGTCTGCTCGGAGCGAGCGGGGAGAGCCCTTCTGCGGTTGAGTCCGCACCTGAGGTTGCTCGGTGTAGAGGAGTACCTCCCCATCTACTCGCTTTCGCTGGCGCCATCCATCTGCGCTCGATTGGATTCGGGAGCCATGTCTGAGTTGGCCTCGGGCTCCCCGGATTGCTGCCCGTTCGGGAGCTTCTGGGTCTACCGGAAGCCGTTGATGCGACTCGCACACTCATCCGCTGACCGTACCGCTTTTCTGGCTGTCGATGAACTCGGGCGGGCCGCGCGTGTGTCGCCCGAGGCATTTCGCGATCTGCTGTCCACTGCTGGCGGAGCACGCAAGCCAACGATGGCCCGCGCCCTCATGGAGTTGGCCGGAGCTGCGAAGGAGCTACAACTGAACGGTTTCACCGTCCCTAACGTGCGAGGGTTCGCTGCCATGCTGCGGGGGGCAGGTCTCGACTCGATCTACGCGCGATTCCTCAGTTGCGATGGCCTCGATGAATGTGAAGTCACTGCAGACCTCAAGGCTCTTCTGGCGAACGGGGATCGCTCCGTGCGGACGGCAGCCGCGTGCGCGGTGGTCCGAAGAGGTGGCCCTGCGGTTCTCGCAAAGGCCGCCCTAGATGTTCTCGTGGCAGAGCACGCAGTCGACGCTGGCCTGCACCGTCTGGCGGGGGCGCTCGATGGCCGGGACCTGCTACCCCTCCTGTCGAGAGTCGATGTCATGGAGGAGAACGGCGACGTAACCCGCGCGATACTGCGCCTGGTATCCGGATCGACCCGGGTGAAGGAGTGGCTGCGCAGACGGTGGATGGCCAAGTCCCTGGCTCCCTGGAGCCGGCTTGAGGCCGGCCTGGCGCTCTCATGCTTGGGCGATACCCCGGACGGTCTGTGGACCCGACTCTCCGAGTACGTGGACGCGGACAGCAATCCGCCGACATCGTCTGTCTCCGACGCTCCGCGTGAGGTTCCGCAAGAGGAGCCGGCGGCGCAGATGCGCAGGGAGGTCTTCCTGTTATCGCTGAGAGCTGCTTCTGGCTGGCGGTTACCGTCCGAGGTCGCAAGCGCGCTGACTGGGAGAATCCGGGATGGTGATGACGAGGTAGCCCTTCGGGCATCCGAGTGGAGGATAGCCTGTGGGGTTGACGCGCTGGACGAGTTCCGGGAGGCCATGCTGTACGCCCAGCGCAGACAGGATCTTAGCCTCGAAGCGAGGTTGCTCTTGGCGGACCGGGCGCTTGAGTCCGGTGCCTTCGACGCGCGGTTGATCGAGGTCGTAGAGAAGGGCCTGGCGGCCGAGCGGACGTTGGTCCTGGTCTTTGCGCTTCGCCCTGCGAGGAAACTGCTCGCGAGTAGACTACCCGTGCCCGCTATCGAGTCGTTGGTCGCCAGTCTCACCACCCACAACAGCATTGCCGTCTGCGCGGCAGCCCTCGATGCCCTCCAGCCGCGTTCTGGATCATGGCTCAAGATGGTCCGCAACGCGCTGCGCAGCCCCTCGGCCAAGCTGCGTCTAGTAGCCATCGACCTGACATGCTGTGAAATCGAATGTGGCAGATTCGACGGCCTTGAGTCGTGTATTCTGGCGGCTCTGGAGGACCCCATTCCGTCAAATGTTGGACGGATTGTGCAGTCCCTCCTTCGCAGACCCGCAGAGTGCAATTCACTGTTGACCTCGGAGAACACCGCGGCCGAAGCCGCACGCCATCCGAGAGTGAAGGCGGTAGTTGACTTCCTGAAGGCTGAGATGTCGGGCAGGTGAGCGCAGCCCTGCCCGACGACCGTACTGCTGAACTTCGCGCGGCGCGCAGGTCTCACGCGGCTGCCTCCAGGCGGACCACGGTGAAGAGCGTGAGAGACGACGCAAGCGTGCGGCGAACCGCACCCGTTCCCGAGGGAGCATCGGGCACGCTGGATGCTGAGAGGGCGCCGGGCCTGGCGAGGATCAGCCGGCCTAGATCGCTGAGGCGCGACACGCCGCCCGCGCTTCTGCCCAGCCGCGCGGGGTGAGTTCGGCGATCCGGTTCGCCCACTGGGGCGGGATCGACATGTCAACAACCGTCCCCTGGTTGACAGACCGAGTTTCCGGAGTTTCCGGAGTAGCCTACGCGCGCGCGAGGGACCGGATCCGAAGGGCCCCACGAGGCGAGGTTGAGGGTTGCGACCCGGGGGCAGATCCGGGCTCCACGACCCCAGCGGGGGCCCGCCTCGCGGGCCGGCAAGCGCGGCCGGGTGATACGAACCTGACGCAAACGCGAGGCGCAATCGCCCCTCTGCAGATTGGCGAAGGTTGCGCCTTGCGCTCCTCCTCCGCGATCTGCCATCTTGCTGGCCATGAGCCCCAAGAGCTCCGACCCGACAGCCATGATCGCCGAGGAAGTCCACCGCTGGCGGAGGGACCCCGTCTACTTCGTCAGGGCGGTCCTCGGTGTCCGCGAATTGTGGGACAAGCAGATCGAGATCCTCGAAGCGATCCGCGACTACCCCCTGGTCGTCGTGGCCGCGTGCCACGATTCCTCGAAGACCTTCACGGCGGCGTGCGCCGCCCTGTGGTTCGCGTTCTCCTTCTGCCCGTCGAAGGTCATCACCACCGCCCCGAGCGATCGCCAGGTGCGCCAGCTCCTGTGGTCGGAGATCCGGAAGCTCCACTCCGATGCCCCGTTTCCCCTGCCGGGCGAAGTCCAGAGCGCTCACTGGCAGATGCCTGGGGCCCCGGACTGGTTCATGACGGGGTTCTCGACGACCCCGGACACCGCGGCAGACCACGCCACGAGGTTCACCGGCTACCACTCTCCCCACGAGCTCGTCATCTTCGACGAGGCGGCAGGGATTCCGAAGCCGATCTGGGACGCCGCGGAGGGTCTCCTCACGAGCGGACACCACCGGATGCTCGCGATCGGGAACCCGACCGATCCGAACGGGGAGTTCGCCCGGGCC
>JALOPK010000305.1 GCA_025453925.1 Candidatus Eiseniibacteriota bacterium
ACGTCGCTCGGCACCGCCACCAGCCGCGTGATCACCGGAAGCCCCGGCTGCCCGGTCTCGCCGCGGATGTCGCCGCCCGGTATGGTCAGCGCCTGGAACGTCTCACCCTCGATCGGGAACGCCTCCCGCCCCAACGCCGATACCCGCATTTCCAGCCGCAGTGAACCCTCAGATTCCCCCACAACGGTGAATGCCGGCCCTTCCGCGGTCACCGCCAGAGGGTCGCTCAACCGCAGGGCGGGAGTTCCGAGAGCATTGCTCGCGACGAGGGAGATCAGGCAGAGCAGACTCAGCACGGGGGAGTAGCGCATCGTGGCCTCCGGGGACGCTGCCGGCAAAGAGAGCGGGTGGGCGGATCCTCACTGTGGGAGAGCAGAGTATCGCCAGGTCGGGAACTCATCCGCGGATGAGTCAACGTTGGCGGGGACTGCGGTGTTTGGGCGCGCACAGTTTGACGCCCGTTGCCAACCTCGTCAAGTACGCGCGCGAGAGATACCCGGTTCCCGGTGGCGGCAGGGATGCGCGGCGGCACTGGGGTTTCGGCTGCTGCGGTGTCACTGCGGCGTGGTGAGCGCCGAGGGATCGCGGACACGGCCCATGAAGAGGAGGCTATCGTTCAGCCGGACGACCGCGTTGGCGGTCCCGCTGCAGCATGGAGTCACAGAGAAGCCCGACCTTCGCATGTGCCACCTCCTAAAGCGGCTTGATCATCTCCGACCGCCGAAGCGCGTGTGTCACCGTACGCGGTCATTCCGCAACGGGTGCGGTGCGATCGGTGATTCACACCGTCCTGCCGGCATGTCGCGCCGCGCATCGACACGGATCAATCTCGCGCCCGTTCCGGGTGGAGTCAAATCTCCTAAGGAGCGTTAGGAGCGTCTCCGGTGCTGCGTCCACGATGAGCCGAACGCGGCGCCGAGCCCGCCCCCGATGAGGTGGGCTGACTGGGAGATGTTGTCGGACCGCAGCGCATTCACCAGCTCGGTGCCGATGAAGATCAGGGCCACGAGGATGAAGGTGAGCGGCACCGTTCCTTTTCGCGCATCCGCCATAGAAGCCAGGATGATGAACATGAACACGATGCCGCTGGCTCCCAGGAGGCCTGTCGAGAAGAGCGCGGCGTTCACGAGTCCGGTCACCACCGCGGTGACCACCATCATCAGCGCCAGCGTGCCGGCACCGTACTTCTCCTCTAGGAGCGGGCCGAGTAGGAGGATATAGGCCAAATTGCCCAGGAGATGCCCCCAGCTTGCGTGGCCCGCGACGTGGGAGACCAGACGGAAGTAGTCCAGAGGGTCTCCCCAGGAGATGCGGGGAGGCGACGCGAACAGACCGAGGGTGAAGTTGGGCACGATGCGGTTGATGAAGTAGACCGCGACCGCGATGAGTGAGAACGTGAGTACCGTTGGCGAGTTGAAACGGATTCGGTAGCCGGGCATGGGTAGTTGGCGCCTCCTGGCAGGGCGTGGGTGTTGGATGTGGGGTTCAGTCTACCGACCGTCCACATACCCGTCCACCTTCATGGGCGGTATCAGCTCACGGGATGTTCCCACCTCCCTCCACGCAGGCGGGGGGGAAGAAGCCAGATCATAGGCTCCTTCAGGGGCGCGTGTCTCCCTCGGCGTCTGCTCCCGTTTCGGCCTGGCTGCCCTCCTCGCCGGGATGCATACTTGCGCGCCGCCGCGCGGAACGCCTTCATTGCGACGGACCATGACTGCCTGAAGCCAACTCCCTTCCTCTGATCGGGGGATCGTATGCGAACCATCCTCTCCCTGTGCCTGCTGAGCCTGCTTTCCCTGTCCTGTGCCAGGGTCGCGACCGTGCACCAGGAGGCACCCGGCCCGCTCGTCGAACCTGCGTTCGCCCTGAGTGACACGCTGCCGTTGGACCCCGAGGTGACCAGAGGGACGCTGCCCAACGGGCTGACGTACTACATCCGCGCCAACGGAAAGCCCGAGGGGCGGGCTGAGCTGCGGTTGGCGGTGAATGTCGGATCCGTTCTGGAAGACGAGGATCAGCGGGGGCTCGCCCACTTCACCGAGCACATGGCCTTCAACGGTACCGAACACTTCGCCAAGCATGAGCTGACCGATTTCCTGGAATCCATCGGCATGCGTTTCGGCCCTGATCTGAACGCCTATACCAGCTTCGACGAAACGGTGTACATGCTCCAGGTGCCGACCGACAGCCTGGAGCTGATAGACAAGGCGTTTCTCATTCTGCGCGACTGGGCGGGCGGAATGTCGCTGGAAGGCGAGGAGATCGACAAGGAACGGGGAGTCATCCTGGAGGAATGGCGGTCAAGCCGTGGCGCCGAGGCCCGGATCAGCGACAAGCAGTATCCGGTGATCTACCACGAATCACGGTATGGCGTTCGACTCCCGATCGGGGAGCCTGCCGTGGTTGACACCTGCCATCACGACACTCTCCGGCGGTTCTACCATGACTGGTACCGCCCGGACCTCATGGCAGTGGTTGCCGTCGGCGATTTCGATCCTTCCTGGATTGAATCGCAGGTGGAGAAGCACTTCGGAGGCCTCACGGCGCCGGCCAATCCCCGGGAGCGGGTGTTCTACCCCGTGCCGGACCATGACAGCCTCCTGTGCGTGGTGGCGACGGACCCGGAGGAGACGCGTACCAGCGTGGACCTTCTCCACAAGGGGCCGCGTCGCCCGACAGCGACCGGCAGTGACTACCGACGGCGGATGGTCGAGAGCCTCTACCATGGGATGTTGAACAAGCGGCTGGAGGAGCGCACCACCGAGGCAGACCCGCCGTTCCTCCGGGCCTACTCCATGAACCGGCCGATCGCCCGCACCAAGGAAGCCTATACCCTCACGGCCACGGTCCGAGACGGCGGCCTCTCCCGGGGACTCGTGGCGTTGCTGCGGGAGACGGCGCGAGTCGTCCGTCATGGGTTCACGGAGACCGAGCTCGAGCGGGAGAAGCGGATCGCCCAGCGGGGCATGGAACGGTCCTACCTGGAACGTGACAAGACCGAGTCCAACCATCTCGTCTGGGCCTACGTCGGTCACTTCCTGCGCGGCGACGCCTCCGTGGGCATTGACTTCGGATACCGCTTCTACCGCGACTATCTCCCGGGGATCACGTTGGACGAAGTCAACGCCCTCTCCCACCAGTGGACGAAGGGAAGCCGCGTGGTGGCGGTTGGTGCGCCCGAGGCCCACGACACGCCACTGCCCGGCGCGAGCGAGATCGCGGAGCTGATCCACGCCGCGGAGCTGGCCGAGGTTGACGCGTACACCGATACCCTCCCTTCCGACTGTCTGATGGTGAGGCCGCCCGCGCCGGGATCCGTCGTTGAGGAGCGGAACCTGGCCGACGTGGACGCCGTTGAGTGGACTCTCTCCAACGGGATTCGCGTAGTACTCAAGCCCACCGACTTCAAGAACGACGAGATTCTGTTCTCGGCATTCAGCCCAGGCGGGCTGTCGCTGGTGCCGGATAGCCTCATAATCCCGGCGCTCACCGCATGCAACATCGTCTCCGAATGCGGCGTCGGGAGCTTCAACAAGACACAACTCGACAAGCTGCTCGCCGGCTCTCTGGTTCGCCTCTGGCCCAATCTGAGCGAGGCGTTCGAGGGCTTTGAGGGGAGTTGTTCCCCCCAGGACCTGGAAAAGGCGCTCCAACTCGTTCACCTCTACTTCACCGAGCCCCGCGCCGATTCCACCGCGTTTCTCGCCTACCGCGCGCGCCAGGAGGAGTACGTCACGAAACGCGGGGCGGAGCCGGGAGAGGTCTTCCAGGACACGGTGACCGTGACCATCAACCAGCACCATCCGCGCTCAAGACCGTGGACGCCGGAGTTGCTGGGAGAGTTGGACCTGGAAACATCGTTGAACGTGTACCGGGATCGCTTCGCCGATGCCAGCGACTTCACATTCGTCTTCGTCGGCGCGCTTGATCTCCCGATGGCCCGTCCGCTGGTGGAGACCTATCTCGCCAGCCTGCCGGACCGAGATCGCACCGAGTCATGGCGCGACGTCGGTCCGAATCGTCCCGCCGGCGTCGTGGCGAAGGAGGTGCATCGCGGCATGGAACCGAAGAGCCGAGTGACGCTCGCGTTCCCCAGCGCTCTGGCGTGGAGTACCGAGGCGGTGCATCACGTGCGCAGCATGGCGGGCGTGCTGCAGATCATGTTCAGGGAGCGGATTCGGGAGGAGTTGGGCGGAACGTATGGGGTCGGCATCTGGCCGGGGCCTTCCCGCTACCCGAGGGAGGAATGCCTGTCATGGATCTCTTTCGGCTGTGATCCGGACCGGGCGGATGAGCTGGTGACAGCAGTGTTCGAGGAGATCTCCAGGCTTCAGACTGACGGCCCTGACTCGACTGATCTGGCCAAGGTCAAGGAGGGGCAACGCCGCCAGTTCGAGAAGAACCTGCAGGAGAACAGGTTCTGGCAGCAGGCGCTGCACAACAGCTATCTCCACGGCGAGCCGGTCGCGCGGATCCTCGCCTATCCCGAACTCGTCGACTCCCTCACCGCCGAGGACATCCGCGAGGCGGCGGTGACGCACCTGGATGGGAGCCGGTACGTCAAGGTCGTACTGTACCCGG
>JALOPK010000306.1 GCA_025453925.1 Candidatus Eiseniibacteriota bacterium
CCACGCTCTGTCACCGTGCCGTTGACCCTTCCGGAGGGAGCCTCGGGTGACGAACTGGCCGCCTGGCTAGGCTGCCACATTCTCCCCCTGGTTCAGAAGCCGGGGAGGTACTGCGGCGGCGAATGGGGCGTTGGGCGGCGATCCAGTCTCCCTGACGGCGGATCGGTGCTTCTGGCATTCCCCGACGTGTACGAAATCGGGGCGGGCCATGTCGGTCTCGCGCTGCTCAAGGACTGCGTGGATGCCACGCCCGGTCTGGCGGCCGAACGGGCATTCAGCCCATGGCCCGACATGGAAGCCCTCATGCGGCGGCACGGCGTGCCGCTTTATTCGGTGGAATCGTTTCTGCCCGCGACGATGTTCGACGTATTGGGTATCACAATCCAGCACGAGCTGTCGTACACCAATATCCTCACGCTGATCGAGCTGGCGGGCATCCCCCTGCACCAGATCGACAGGAGGGAACATCACGCCTACGTGGTCGGCGGCGGCCCCGGCACGTGCAACCCGGAACCGATGGCAGGCTTCTTCGATCTCTTTCTCATCGGGGACGGAGAAGAAGTCCTCCCTCGCCTCACCGCGATTCTGGGTGCGGGCCGCCGCCGCGGCGCTGCCCGACCCGATGTCCTGATGGCCGCCTCCGCTCTGCCCGGCGTCTATGTCCCGTCGCTCTACGCATCCGGAAGTGACGCGACGGGCTCCGTCGAACCCCTTGCGCGCGCCGCCGGGATCCCCGAGCGGATCATGGCGGCCCGGGTGTCCTCGCTTCCCCGGCAGTACCCCGGCCCCACGGTTCCTCTGATTATCCCCACCCAGGACCGATACCCGGTGGAGATCATGAGGGGGTGCCCGCGACGTTGCCGCTTCTGTCAGGCGAGGATCTACTACAGTCCGCTGCGCTGGCGCCCCGCCGGGGAGATCGCAGCTCAGGCAGTGGCGGCATCCGCCGCCTCCGGTTGGGATGAGGTGTCGTTGCTGAGCCTCTCCACTGGAGACTACCCCCGTCTCGACGAGCTCCTGGCGGTGTTGAATGATCAGCTGCTCCCTCGGCGCACCGGCCTCTCCCTTCCGTCCCTCCGGGCCGAGAGCTTCACGAAGGAAGTATGCACCGAGTTGGGGCGGAGTCACCAGCGAGGTCTTACGCTCGCTCCCGAAGCCGGCAGCCAGGCCCTGCGGTCGAGCATCGGCAAGGATCTCAGCGACGCCGACCTCTTGAGCGCGGTCGAAGCGGCGTTTTCCCACGGGTGGACGAACGCAAAGCTCTACTTCATGGTCGGACTTCCCGGCGAAACCGACGCCGACATCGAGGCCATCGGGATGCTGGTACGCCGGGTCGCTGATATCGCCCGCCGCCACGGCGGTCGGCGGCTCGGGGTGTCGTGCGCGCCCTTCGTGCCGAAGCCGCACACAGAGTTCGAGCGGGAACCATTCATGGATCTGGAGACTCTCGAAGCCCGTCAGCGCCGTGTCCGGGCCATGATGCCCCGGCGAATCGTGGACTACTCCTGGCGTGATCCCCGGGTGTCCCGGTGGGAGGCGGTGTTCGCACGGGGTGATCGGCGTTTGGGGCCGATGATCCTGGATGCGTGGCGGCGGGGCGCCCGTTTTGACGAATGGGAGAGCAATTTCAGGGAGGAGTTGTGGAGCGATGCGGCACGCGCCGCGGGGATTGATGTGGAGACCATGACGGGTCGCCGCGCTCCAAGCCAGCCTCTCCCATGGTCCCACATCGTGCTCGTGGGACAGGGGCACCCCCGCATGTCGACCCCTGCCTTCTCTTCGGGCGAGAGCCTTCGAACCGATCCGATTCCTCCCGCGGAGACTGGCACGGCCGTCCGGAGAATGCGAGTCGTCTATCGAAAGGTCGGGCTCCGTCGCTTCCTCTCCCATCTCGACGTGATCCGGGTCTGGAACCTGGTATTGAGGAGGGTCAACGCAATGCTGGTCTATTCCGGAGGGTACTCGCCGCGGCCGCGCCTCGCCTTTGGCCCGGCCTTGCCCTTGGGAATCGCCAGCGAGCAGGAGTTCGTAGACTTCTGGACTTGCCGCCCGGAGCCTGCGTCCCTTTTCGAGCCCCTCGCTGCGGAGTGTCCCCCGGGGATTGAGGTTCTTGCCATGCGGGAGGTTCCCCTGCAGGCGCCAGCGCTGGACAGCGAAATCTCCTTTGCGGACTACGAGGTTGCGCTCTGTCCTCAGATCAAGGTCCCGAGTGAAGACCTGCCTCCCGGCGTTGACCAGGTTGAGTGCGTGGAGGGTCAACTCCGTTTCACGCTCCGTCTGCGGACCCGCGGCGCGCCGAAACCCCGGGAGCTGGCCGCGCGGTGGTGTGGCGTCGAAGGTGACGACGTTCTCCTGTTGCCGATTCGCCGGACTGCACTGTGGGTCGAGCGGGATGGCCGCCGGGTCTCGCCCATGGACGCCGGCTGATGCACGCCGAAATCCTCATCAGTGTGGACCCCCGGGAGACCCGGGTGGCGGTATTGGAGAATCAGAAGCTGGTGGAGATCTGGATAGATCGCGCGGGGCACGGGCATCTCATGGGTGACATCTACCTCGGGATCGTTCAGACCGTTCTGCCGGGCATGCAGGCCGCCTTCGTTGATCTGGGCCTTGACCGGGCGGGATTTCTTCACGAGTCCGACGTGGCGGGTCGGTCGGAAGCCGCGGACGGCATACGGGCCCGTCGGCCAATCGGCTCCCTGCTCAAGGAGGGCCAGCGGATTGTCGTCCAGGTTGTCAAAGACCCGGTCGGCTCCAAGGGGCCGCGTCTCACCACCGAAGTCTCGCTGCCGGGGCGCTACTCGGTGCTCATCCCGGGGGGGCCGGCAGTGGGAGTGTCCCGGCGCATCCGAGACGAAGATGAACGCGAGCGACTGCACGACATTGGACTCCAGGTGGTGCCTCCCGGAATGGGCCTCATCATACGCACCATGGCGCAGGGCGCCGACGCCTCACGGCTCACCGAAGACATCGTGGCCTTGCAGACCCAGTGGTCGGCGTTGACCCGGCGCGCCGCTTCGGCCCCCGCGCCGTCGCTTCTCCACCGGGAAGAGGGGGCGGCGATGTCGGCGGTACGGGACACCTTCGGCATGGGGGTCGACCGTCTGATCGTTGATGACCGCCCGCTTTACCGCTCCATCGTCAGGCAGGTGGAAGGCGTCCCCGGGGATCTCAAGGATCGAGTCGAGCTGTTCGAGCATGACGTGCCGCTCTTCGAGTACTTGGGGATCGAGGCGGAGCTGGATCGTCTCTTCCACAGGGTTGTCCACCTGCCCAAGGGCGGATCTCTGGTCATCGAGCAGACCGAAGCCCTCGTCGCGATCGATGTGAACACCGGGCGATACACCGGGGGGCAGGATCAGGAAGAAACCGTGTTCCAGACCAACCTCGAGGCGGCAGAGGAGATCGCCCGCCAGCTTAGACTCCGTGATTTGGGCGGCATCATCGTGGTGGATTTCATCGACATGGAGGACCAGGCCCACCGAGACGCCTTGACCGATCTGCTGCGCAATGCCCTTGAAAGGGACCGCGCTCACACCCGCGTGCTTCCGGTGAGCGAACTCGGTATCGTTGAGATGACCCGTGAGCGGGTGCGTCCAAGCCTCGCGGAGATTATGACGGAGCCATGCCTCGCCTGCGGGGGCTCCGGCCGTTCCCTCTCACTGCTATCGGCATCGCTCAGGCTGGAGAGAAGCCTACGAAACATGATCCCCACTCAGGACGCGGGGCGCGTTCGGCTCGAAGTGAACCCCGAGCTGGACGCGTACCTCTCGGAGAACTGGGGCGCTCGCTGGGAACGGATCAAGGAGAGCGCGGACGTCCTCCGCGTCGCTGACGGGGCGATGGGTTTCGAGGGGGTACGTTTCCGGATTCTGCCTCCTTCTTGACATCGGTCCGAGGCCCATGCACATTCCACGGGTTGTACAAATGGCCAAAACCACACCGCTCCTTCGCTTGCACCTTTGTTTGCCCCCCCTGCGGGCCGTTCCCCTCATGCATGGTGCTTTGGTGTCGGTCGTATGAAGCGCACGTGCGCTTTTTGTGGTTCATGCCTGGTTCCGTTGACGCACAACATCTGCCTATGGTGAGGGGTGGAGGTACGCACGAATGTTCATGATCGTAGAGACCGGCGGCATGCAGTTCCGGCTTGAGCCCAGCCGCACCGTGAAAGTCCCTTTGCTCAAGAGTGAACCGGGCCAGCACGTGTGTCTGAATCACGTTCTGGCGATCGAGGACGATCACGGCGTGACTCTGGGTCGCCCCTTCGTGGAAGGCGCAGAAGCGCGCACGACGGTCGTCGGCCATGGGCGCGGTCCCAAGATCAGAGGCTTCAAGTTCAAGCGGCGGAAGAACTACCGTCGGCGCTGGGGCCACCGTCAGGGGTACACCGAGCTGAAAGTCGAAGAGCTCGTGGTCCCGCAAGGATAGCGTCGCACAGTCTGGAGGATATGATGGCACACAAGAAAGGCGTAGGGTCCAGCAGGAACGGGCGGGATTCGAATGCACAGCGTCTTGGCGTGAAACGTTACGGCGGCGAGTTCGTGCGCGCCGGATCCATTCTCGTGCGGCAGC
>JALOPK010000039.1 GCA_025453925.1 Candidatus Eiseniibacteriota bacterium
CAGAGACGGCGCAGATGCGCACGTGACCGCACTGGTGGACGCATTGAACTGAAGCGCGCTCTCGCCGTCAAACACGCGAACATAGTCAACCCTGGTGCAGACCGCGTTCAGAGAATCACTGACGGCTGTCAGCGTGATGGAGTAGCTGCCGGGCTGCTCATACAGCCACGACGGGTTCTGATCGTTGGAGTCAACAACGCCGTCGCCATCGAGATCCCAGGCCCATGACACGACGGGGGGCCATGCCAGCGTCTGATCCGTGAACTGAATCTGCACAGGGGCATGGCCGGTAGTGGGGAGGGCTGAAAACGCAGGCATGAGCCAGATGGGGTGGTTCTTCCACCAGCGCAGCTCGTTGGCGGAGCTCCCGCCGGCAACGATGTCGGTGGTTCCGTCGCCGTTCACGTCGCCAAGGGAGAGGGGCCAGACTCCCTCGAAGTTATCGTCGATGGTATGCCTGGTCCAGCCCAGCGGGTCCCCTCCGTCATTGTGCCACCACACGACATCCGAGGGATTCTGCGCGGTCGCCACGACATCGGGGAGCCCGTCGTCATCGAGATCCCCGGCGTATGCCATGACAGCGCCAGGGAAGGTGCCGATCGTCTGCAGCGACCAGAGAAGCGGATCGCCGCCATCATTCCGCCACCAGCACAGGGTCGGAGAGACATAGCCGGCGGCCAGCACATCGAGGTCCCCATCTCCGTCCATGTCGCAGGCCGAGACCTGGTGCGCGCCGCCGTAGTTCGTGGAGATGTCGAGCTCGGTCCACTGGAGTGGCGATCCACCGTCATTGCGCCACCAGGTGACCCGGTTGCCATCCAATGCCGCGCCCAGGACGTCGGCATCACCGTCGTCATCGAGATCGCAGACGAATACCGATCTGGCGCCGCCGAATCCGGTGGCCAGCGTCTGTGCCGCCCACTGGCCGCCATCGTTCACCCAGAGCATGATGCTGTTGGTGCCTGCGATGGCGGCGACGATGTCGGCGTCGAGGTCACCGTCGACGTCGTGGACACAGACCTCATGGGCATTGGTCTGATCAGAACCCAGCACGTGTCTGATCCACGAGATCGGCTCTCCTCCGGTGTTCTCCCACCACGCCACCTGATGCCCATACCATGCGGCGCCCGCCAAATCGATGTCGAGATCGCCGTCGATGTCTCCCGCCACGACGTCAATAGCGCCGTCGAACTGATTGCCCACGACCTGTTTCGTCCATGTCGGCGGCTCCCCGCCGGCGTTGCGCCACCATGCGACCTGGTTATCGGCGTATCCAGTTGCCACTACGTCAACATGCCCGTCACCATCTATGTCACGCACATCCAATCCGCTGGGTCCGCGGAGCGTTGCGTCGATCAGATACTCGGTCAGTGTGACAGGGCGGCTGGGCGCGCTGGACTCCCCTTGTGCGCCATTCCGGGGATTTGAGGAGGCTGACGAATCGATGGGATTGACCGCAAGAAACGACGAGACGCAGAAGACGAGGAACCACTGACCACATTGACGGACCAGCATCACTGCTCCTTTGCTCTGGGGAGAGGACACACACGTACGACGCATGGACACTCACATACAGGCAAGGGACATGCCGGGCGCGGGAGCGCCGGGGGCGCGCTGCAGCATTGACGTCAATGGGACTTCTCGTGGAGGGTCGTTCGTTTTCGGACAGGGGATGTCCGCTCACGGAGGTATCTCGATGCCCCGCGCGGTGAGGTCACCATGATGGGCGGCTCGTCGTGGCCGATGCACCGGTGTGCTGCTAAGTTGTCCTGATGCCAGTGACGAGAGGAGTGACCATGGCCAAGCGCCTGTCAGTTGTTGATGTCGAACGGTGCGTGGGGTGCCAGTCGTGCATGTTCGCGTGCGCACGACGCAGCGGTAACGGAGGTTTGGAAGGCGCGTGCATCGGTGTCAGATCGGCCGGCGGCATCCGAAAGGGCTTCGTCGTCGTGGTCTGCCGTGCCTGCCCCGATCCGCCCTGCGCGAAGGTGTGCCCCACTGATGCGCTCACTCCTCGGAAGGGGGGCGGTATCCGCCTGGACCGCTCTCTCTGCATCGGGTGCGGCAACTGCCGGGAGGCGTGCCCCTTCGGGGCGATCTTCTGGGATGAGCGCGCAGAGAAGCCGCTGGTGTGCGTCTACTGCGGCTACTGCGCCCGCTACTGCCCCTATGACGTGCTGGCCCACGAGGAGGCTGACCATGATCGCTGACGACCCGCTCGGCCGGGTGCTGGAGATCGATCTCTCCAGCCGATCATTCGACATCGTCGAACGGCCCGAGCTTTTCGCGGAGGGCATCGGCGGTGCGGGAGTGGCGATCCGGCTATTGGAGGAGCACTGCCCCTCGGGCGCCGATCCCGCGTCCCCGGAGAATCCCATCGTGTTCGCGGTGGGTCCGCTGGTCGGGCTCTTCCCGCTCGCTTCCAAGACCGTCGCCATGTTCAAGTCGCCCCACACGGGAAACCTGGGCGAGAGCCATGCGGGCGGCCGCAGTGCCATCGCGATTCGCATGGCAGGCTTCGGGGCCATCGTGATCAAGGGTTCCAGCCAGTCACCCGTCTATCTGGCCATCGCGGGTGACCGCGTGCACTTTCGTGACGCATCGGCCTTGTGGGGGCTCCGCAGCTCCTACACCGTCGGGTCGGTGATCCGACAGCGCGAAAAGGGCAGCGGTATCCGCACCATCATGCGCATCGGGCGCGCCGGCGAGCGCGGGGTGACCTATGCCGGGGTGATTACCGAGACCTATCGTCACTTCGGCCGACTCGGCCTCGGCGCGGTGTTCGGCAGCAAGAAACTCAAGGCCGTGGTCATTTCGGGATCACGGTCGCTTCCCGTCGCCGATCGCAAGGCCTATCGAGCTCTCTACGACACGATCTATCAGGCGGCGACGACTTCGCCGGTCATGAACAAGTACCATGAGCTCGGCACCGCGGTGAATGTGAAGCCCCTGAGCGGCATCGGCGCGTTGCCCACACGGAATCTCCAGTCGGGTCAATTCGAGGGAGCCGATGAGATCAGTGCTGAGCGTCTGGCCGAGCGCTACCTGGGCAGACGGGTGGCCTGCGCCCATTGCCCCGTGGCCTGCATTCATCTAGCCAGCCTGCGGACCCCTTACCCCAACGATCCCTACTTCTACAAAACCACCATGATCGGCTATGACCACGAGCCGATCTTCGCCATGGGCAGCATGCTCGGGGTTTCGGATGTGCCCGGTCTTTTGCGGCTCCTGGACGAAGCCGAGGTGCAGGGGCTTGATGTGATGAGCGCCGGCGTGGTGCTGGCGTGGGCTACGGAGGCCCTGGAGCGCGGGCTGATCACCCTCGAGCTGCTGGACGGAATTCCCCTGGAGTGGGGTGTCGCCGCCGCCTATGTCGAGGCGGCGAGACGCATCGTGACGCAGCCCACAGATCTCTATCGGGCCATGGCCCGCGGTGTGGCTCACGCGGCGAGCGTCTACGGAGGGGCCGACTTCGCACTGGCCTTCGGCGGCAATGAGATGCCGGGGTATCACACCGGGCCAGCCTGCCACCTGGGGTACCTGACGGGTGCCCGCCACAGCCATCTCGACAGTGCCGGGTACAGCGTCGATCAGAAGGTCATGGGCACGGGAAAACCAGTCACCCCCGAGGGCGTCGCTGAGCAGCTTCTCACCGAGGAGCGCTGGCGTCAGGTGCTCACCAGTCTGGTCATCTGTTTGTTCGCCAGGGGCGTCTACACCGAGGAGATAGTCCGACAGGCGCTGGAGGCGGCGGGGTTCAGTGATGTTGATCTCAAGGCGTTGGGCGCCGACATCCTGCGCCGCAAGCATGCGTTCAAGCGAAGGGAGGGGTTCGACCCGGAGGCCATGACGATCCCCCGCCGCATCCTGGAAACCCCATCTCCGGCCGGTCACTTCGATGAGGCCTTCCTCCGCGCCGCCATCACCCACTACATGGCGAACCTATAGGATTCGGGGCGACCGTCGCCACGAGGGCGGATGAACGGGCGCATGCGGTGACGCGCCACCCCGAGCACCCGCCAATCCCGCCCCACTCCCCCACCGCCCACGCAGGTCCGGAACAAGCTGCCCGCCTGATCTGCGAGCCATGCTCCGAAGGGCCGTAGTGGCGCGGCCACCATGGCCGAAACCCTCTTCGAGTCCCTCGATCCCGTGCGGCTACGGCAGCGCGAAGACGCAGCAGATGGCGTCGCGGGCGCTCTGCAGTTCGCTTCCCCGCACCAGACAGGCGACAGTGGAGATGGAGGTTGACACTCCCAGCACCTGGATCTCCTTCTCCGCAAGACAGGAAAAGAGCT
Source organism: Candidatus Eiseniibacteriota bacterium (assembly GCA_025453925.1). GTDB lineage: Bacteria > JAFGKV01 > JAFGKV01 > JAFGKV01 > JAFGKV01 > JAFGKV01. Next base: position 4,299 of record JALOPK010000039.1, read on the forward strand.
GCGCGGCGACATCGGGCGTCTCCCGGAAATGGGGGCCATATACGCCGATGGTCGCTACGTCCCCCAGGGAATCGACGCGGCCCGCATCAACGCATGCCCGCAGGCCCTCCAGCTCATCCTCGAGGCGCGAACCAGCCTCGCTGTTCACGCACAGGATGAGATTGGCCGTACCCAAGAGGTCGGTGGCCGATGAGATGAACTCCACATTGACCCGGAGCGTGGCCAGGTGCCGGAAGAGCTTGCCCGCGATGCCGGGCCGGTCGGGCACACCCATGACCCTGATGAGGGTGAGGCCCTTGCTCTCTATCATGCCCCCGACGGTGAGTTTCCGCATCATCGCCTCCTCTCGACGGCCACCCACTGCCGGGTGAACCGGGTTATTCGGCGCTCAGAGGCCCCGTGGGCGTTCAGGCACCACGATGGGGCTGGCGACGTGTCTGGCGACTGCCTCGGACGATCCTGCCACCCGGAGCTGCTCGAACAGGAAGCTGAACTTGCCTTCGAGTTCGGCCATGATGGGCCCCATCGCCTCAGCGGGAAGGCTCCACATCTCGCGCTTGAAGGGGCCGAATCCCTTCTTCCGCGTCTTGTAGAGGAACTGCTCGTCGGTCTCGCCGTCCTTCCGCTCCTTGGCGCTCTCGACCTTCAGATGCTCGCACACACGGGCGCGGAGATCCGCGGGGAAGGCCGCGTGGTCGTAGATCATGTTCTGAAACCCGGTGGCAAGGTGCACTTCCGCGACCGCCGCTTCGACGAACCGATGGAACATCTCGTCAGGGAGCGTCGACGCGCCGTGCTGAACCGTGCCGGAGAGGCCGTATTCGGATCGGGCCACGGCGCCGATGTCCTCCAACACCTTGAAGTCCAGCTTCACTTTGGCGACCGTGCCATCGGGGAGCGGAATCCCGCCGTGGCTCGTGCCGGTCTGCACGCTGATCTTGCTGATGCCCTTCATGCCTTTGGGCAGCGCCTTGTTGAGACCCTGCATGTAGACTTCGAACTCCTCCACGGTACTGTTCTTGCCGCCCACCTCGCCGATCTCGCCGCCGACGCTGACCGTGACGCCCAGAGGCTCGTGCCGGCGGATGAACGCCGTCATCGCCGCGGCTACTTCGAAGTTGTCGCGCTGCTGTTCCTCTTCAGTGGGCCGTTCCAAAACGACCAGCGTCGAGCTATCGATGTCGATGTTGTAGAACCCGGCGGCCAGCGCCTCGAGCACCAGGCTCTCGAGACCGGCGATTTCCTTGGCGGGATCCTTGACGTATGATGTTGCCTTGGCCTGGAAGTGATCGCCCTGGATGAAGACGGGGCCGGCGAAGCCCTCCTTGACCGCCGCCGCCAGGACTGCAGCCGAGTATTCGGCCGGGCGTTGCTCGGTGTACCCGATCTCACTCTTGGCGATCTCGAAGATCAGGGCACCGACGTCCTTGGCCTTGGCGGCCCGGAACGCCGCCCGGCACACATCGTAGGTCATGCCCCGGATGTTCATCGCAGGCACGGTGAACCCGCCGACCTCGCCGCGGGCCATGGCCTCGTAGAGCCCTTGGATGGAACTGGGAATCGCCCCCAGCGCGGCCGCGGTGGTGCGGATCAGCCAGATGGCCACCGCGCGGACCTCGGCGTCCGGCGAGAACACCGCGGTCCAGATCAGGTCGTCAATCACGCGTGCGCGCACGGCATGCTCGTCAACGACGGTGACCTCGGTCGCGCCCACCTCGATGGTTCCTTCGATTCCTCGCCGAGTCTCTTGCATTGTCGTCCAGATCATGAGAGCTTCCTCCCCAATGAGGAAAACGAACCTTTCGTATGACTGACCTTCCTCAACGTATTGTTTGGCAGGCCGCTCTGTCAAGGCAACGCAGCGCATCACCAGCCACGGACCGAGGATGCCCTGTCGGACAGGGCGGCGCGACCCCCACACAGGAACGCTACCGGGGCTGACGGGGTTTGCTTTGACATCGATTGTGATTTCCCGTCGGCCCTCACGCCTGCCCCCTGCGGTCTTTCGCGGATTGCCCCGGAGGTTTCATGACGCCCCTTATTCCAATCCTTCTTGCAGCAGGCACGCTGGTGCCCGACTACTCCTCATTCCAGCGATCTTTTCAAGAGGGCTCGATCTCGGGCCCCCAGTATGCGAGCCAGCTCGCCGAAGCTATTGACCACCCGGAGAAACTGGCGGCCTCGCGATTCACCGAGCAGGTGGGGCGGGGCATCTGCCTCACTACGCTGGTGAGGGACGGCCTGGAGGCGTCGCGAGGCGATGCCGCCCACGATGACCTGGCGCGCCTGTTCTTCCGACCGCCGACGCAGGCGAGCTTGGTGAGCCCCGATGGGTTCTTCACCATCCACTACGACACAACCGGCGAGCACGCAGTGTACCAGCCTACGACCGATGTAAACCCGGCTGACGGCGCGCCCGACTATGTGAACCGCTGTGCGGAGTTCTTCGATCTGTCGTGGCGTGTCGAGGTGGATACGCTGGGCTTTGACGCTCCGCCGTCTGACCTCGGTTTGGGTGGCAGCGACAACTACGATATCTACCTGCGCCACTATTCCGGAGCCTACGGGGTCACCTTCCCGGAAGGCCCTTCCTCGCAATACCCGGGGCGCCGGGCGTACTACAGCCACATCTTCGTCGACCCCAGCTACAGCGGATTCGGCTACAGCGACCGGCTTCTTCCGCTCAAGGTGACGGCCGCCCACGAATTCCAGCACGCGTGCCAGTTCTCCTATGACACATACGAAGACGGCGCATGGATGGAGCACTGCGCTGTCCTGATGGAGGATATCGTCTTCGACAATGTGAATGACTACCTCCTCTACCTGCCGTCTTTCATGAGCCTCCCCCATAAGCCGCTCTACTGGTTCAACGATCTCTATCCCTATGGTGCCTGCGTGTGGGCCCACTTCCTCGACCAGAAGTACGGACGCCCCATCATCGAGCGCGTATGGGAGGAATGCATCAACACATCAGCGCAGCAGGCGGTGGCCAACGCGCTGCTCGGCGTCGGAAGTAGTCGTGACGCGGCCGTGGCCGAGTTCCGGATCTGGAACTACTTCACGGGGAGCCGCGATGACGGGCTCCACTACGAGGAGGGCGCCTCCTGGCCTCTGGTTCCTCTGATGGCGGACCACGCCGCGCTGCCGGTGCTGGATGGCGCTCCCGTCAGCGGCCAGGAACCCGGCGCCCTGGCCTGCAACTACGTGCGATTCCGGGAATTGGCGATCCTCGACAGCCTCCGGATTCATTTCGAGGGACAGGCCTCAAGGGACTGGGCCGCAAGCCTCATCGTCCCCGGCGGGCCCGCCGGTCAGCAAATCGGGGCAATCTCCCTGGACAATGATGAGGGTACTGCCGTGGTCGAGCTCGGAGATGCAGCGTCGGTGATTCTGATCCCGACATGTGTCTCGCTGGCATCGGGAACGTATTCCTACTGGGCGCGAGATGCCTACGAACTGTTCGCCCTGAACTCGGTCACGGTGGCCGATGACCTTGGCGACGGGGATAGCAGGATGGAGGCGGGCGAGAGTGTCCACCTGGGGGTTGTCGTGACCAGCATTGCTGCGGAATGGAGCGACGTCGCGTTCAGCCTGACGACGTCCGACCCGGCAGTCAACGTGGTCGACGGTACGGCCCTTGTCGGTCCTGTGGTTCCTGGCCAGATCGTGGAGAGCCATCCCGAAAGCCTGCTCATCGAGCTGTCACCCGACTTGGAGAACCATCGCGCGCTGTTCGCGTTGGGCGTCGGCCCGGCGGGCGGCGCTCCGGCCATGACCCTCACTTTCGAGCTGATGCTCGGTACGCCCCCGCTTCTGATCGTCGATGACGACGGGGGCGAATCGGATGAGCAGTATCTCGTGGCAACTCTCGACAGCCTGGGAGCATTGACCGATGTATGGGATGACCAGAGCGGGCAGTACCCTGACTACCCCGCCGCCACCCTGGATGTCTCCGCGTATGATGCCGTCCTGTGGTTCACCGGAGATCCAGGCAACGCGTTGAGCGAGGCAGATATCGCTCGCGTGCAGAGCGTCCTGGAGAACGGCGGTCGTCTGCTGCTCTCGGGGCAGGACATCGCCGAGAGTCTCGCGACCTCGGCATCCGGTCAGGCCTTCCTGGCGGAGATCGGCGTCGCGTTCGATGGGAGGGAGAACCTCCATGGCATCCTGGGCCAGGAGGGTGATCCGCTCTTCGACGGCCTGAGGTTCGCCACGTCCGGTTTCGGATTCGACGGCGCCAACAATCAGACGAGCCAGGACCGTCTGCTGCTGACGGGAGAGGCCACGGTGTGCCTGAGTTACCAGAACGGTTACCCGGCGGCCGTCCGTCGGGAATCGGGTGATTCGCGGCTCCTGTTTGTGGGGTTCGGTATCGAAGCCGTGGTTGACGACAATCCTTCGGTGAATACCCGCCGCGAGTTCCTGGCCGCAGCGATAGAGTACCTGGTGAACGGCATTACCGGCGCCGACGATTCACCGCTCCCCTCCACGCTTCGCATCACCAGCGTATGGCCAAACCCGACCGCGGGCGAGATCTCGGCCACCCTTCTGCCCCTCGGGGCCGCCGCATCGCTGCGTGTCGTGCTGGTGGATCTGGCGGGACGTCGCGTGACGGAGTTGCTCGATGCGAAGGGGCCGGAAGTTGCGCCCACGCTCCGCCTGCGGGTGCCTGATCAGACTCCAAGCGGCATCTACCTTCTGCGCTTCGAGACGGATGGTTCTCGCACGACCGTACCGGTGACGCTGGTCAGGTAGCGGCGCCGGTCGGGCCACGCCAGGGGGACTATTCTAATATTAGAATAGTCCCCCTGGCGTCGTGAACCATTTGGATCGGCGCCTGACCCCGATGACGTGGACTCGATGGAACGAGTCCCTCCATTGCAGACGCCGATCCCGAGAGCTCCACCACTTTCCCCTGCAGTGCTCTTCCAGTCGGCGCCCTCGACACCATTGCTCTTGGCGCAGAAGAGGGCTAGCATGGCCGGATCTCGTTCCCGTACGTGAAGCCATCCATCATCGGTGCCGGGAGTCCGCCATGAGCTTTGTTCGGATAGTCCTGCAGCAGCCCGCCCCCGCGCACGGCGATGGAGGCACCCGCCACATGCCGGTACTCCCGGGATAGCCCCATGATCATTCGTGTCGCGCTGCTGTTCGCGCTGTTGGCTGCTCTGGCTCGCATCTCTCGAGGCACCATGTGGATCGCCTTCGTGGGGACTGCGTTCGCCGCCGGCCCTCTGCTGGGAATGGGCATGCAGGAGAGTCTCACGACCCTGCTGGATGCCGCGCTCTCGGTTTCCACTCTCCGGCTTCTGCTGTTCGTGGAATCGATCATCCTGCTCAGCGGCCTCATGCGCAGGGTAGGCGCGCTGGGTAGACTGGGAGATGCAGTGCGGGCCGCCTTGGGCAGCGCCCGAGGCGGCGTGGCGCTCCTTCCGGCGCTGGTGGGTCTCCTGCCCATGCCGGGGGGCGCCCTGTTCAGCGCGCCGCTGGTTGATGCGGCGGCGACGGGCAGTTCCATCAGCCCGACGCGGCGGGCAGTCGCAAACTACTGGTTCCGCCATACCTGGGAGTTCTGGTGGCCCCTCTACCCCGGCATCATCGCCGCGGTGGAACTCTCCGGCATTCCCTGGTCTCTCTGGACGACCCGGATGTTCCTGGTCACCCCGGTGGCGGCGCTGCTGGGCTGGTTTCTCATTCTGGGGAGGCCTCCTGGCGAGGAGGCCGTCTCGAAGGGCCGCAGCGGTGCCGGCGCTCTGCTGCGGGAGATGCTGCCGATCCTTCTGATCCCGGCGCTGGCGGCGTTCTCCCACTTGATCTCGCTGGCGTGGCCCCGCTGGCGCCCGGAAAGCACCTGGCTGCTCTTGGCCTCTGTGTGGGCGAGCATCGCCGTTGTCCTGCTCCAGTCACGAGCGCGGCCCCGTGAGATACTCCATTCCCTGAACCTGCGCATGGTGTCCATGGGAGTGCTCATTCTGGCCTTGATGGCCTACAAGGGCGTGATCACGGGGAGCGGGATGGCCGAGTCCCTGGAGCGGGAGTTCTCCGGTGCCCACCTGCCCGCCCTGCCCATCGCCTCGGCGATCGCCTGCGTGGGAGGATTGGTCACCGGCATTGCGGTCGGGTTCGTCGGTTCGACGTTTCCCATCATCGCTTCGCTGCTGACGGCAGCGCCCTTGGAGTTCCCTTCCGCCATGGGCATCGCCTTCCTCTGGGGGTGGGTCGGGATGATGCTCTCCCCGCTCCACCTGTGTCTGCTCGTGACCAAAGAGCACTTCCGCGCCGACTGGTTCCGCATGTACGCCCTGCTTGTGCCGCTTACCATACTCACGGCGGTGACCGGCACGCTTGGCCTCGCGGTCTTCGGGGGAAGAGAGGGCACCGCCGCGGCCCGTGAGGGAGTCTCTCTAGACCTGGCGGCCACGGTCCGCCGCGGCACGACGGACCGGGTCGTGACCCTGAGCTTCCCGGGAGGCAGCATGCGGGATATCCCCCGCGGCGCCCGGCAGCAGCGATGGCCCGCCTTTGCCCCGGGAGGAGAGTATCTTGCCTACCTTGAGGGCGACCGGTTCTGGCGCCTGATGGTGCTCCCGGCAGGAGATCAACCCGTCATCGCCGCTGATAGCTTGTCGGGCGGCCGCCTCTGGGCGGCCTGGTCACCGGGCGCACAGCGACTGGCCGTCTCGTGCGTCACCCTGTCCCGCGGCCGCTGTATCCTGCTCTGGGAGCATGGTGTCGGGGCGGCAGTCGTGCCCGGCACCATCGGGGCGCGCTGCCCCTTCTGGCGTGGCGACACGCTGCACTATCTGGCGCCCCGTGCCGACGGATGGCTGGTGGGCGGCGTGAGTCCTGAGGCTGCCATGGGTCAGCCATGGCGGTTGCTCCCTCCGTACGACCCCCGGGAAGCCGCGGTCTCGCCCGACGGCGCGACGCTGGCCTACGTCGGTGTTGAGCGTGATGAACAACCTCCCAGGAACAGACTGCTTGTGGCCGACCTCGCCCGGGCGGAGGTCGAGGAAACCGGCCCTCAGGATGAGGACCGAAGCGCGCCGGCATGGGATGGAGCCGATCTCCTGTTCCTGGCGCGGTCCGGGAAGAACCGGCGGCTGGTGCGGCGCGCCCCGGATGGGAGTGAGACCACGGTGACACCGATAGCTGATCCCCTCGTAGGGGTCGAGATCGTCCCGCCGGTTCGCCTGTTCGGTGGGGCCGCACGGCCCTCGCCGGGGCAGGCGCTTGAACTCGTGCTCGTCCGGTGGGACGGGTCGCTCCTGCATCGCCTTGGTGTGCGAGGCGCCGATATGTGGGGTCTCTCGGCAGTGTCCCCCTCCAGGGAAACGGCACCGTGACCGTCGCTGTGGTCACCCTCGCGGGCATGGCCGTGATGCTGAGCACCAGGGCCTTCTTCCTGGCCCCGGAGGGCTGGTCAGCGCTGGCGCCGGATGAGGCACAGCGGGCATGGCATGCCCTCCAGGTAATGCAGGGTCGGTTGATCTATCGTGATCTCTGGGTGCAGTACACCCCAATTTCCTTCTACTGGCATGCGCTGGCATTCTCGCTCTTCGGCCCAAGCCTCGCGGCCATCCGGCTCGCGCTGGTCGCCACCGGGACGGTGACCCTTGGCCTCGTCGCGTGGGTCGCCAACTACCTTGGAGGACGCCTGGCAGCCGTGCTGGCGGGCGGGCTGTTCCTGACTTTCGGGATTCCCTGTTACAACTCCGGGTATCCCGCATGGGAATCCATGGCATTCTCCATGGCGGCGCTGGCGGTGGTCATCCGAACGCGGGCGGCGCGGACGGCGTGGATTGCGGGCCTCCTGGCAGGCTTGTCGACCATGACGAAGATCAATGTCGGAGCACTGACTCTCATGGCGGTGATGACGGTGCTGGCGATGCGATGTTCGCGGCCGATCCGCGCGACGGTGGGGGGAGGCGCTTTCGTCGCCGTGGGGTGGCTGGTGCGTGACATGCCCCTGGCGGAACGCCTGTTCCAGCTCCTCCTTCCGCTGGCGGTCCTCCTGGCGGCGGCCCTCCGGCCGGCGAATGGACAAGGCTCCCCTCGGGCGCTGGCGGCGGCCGGGCTGGGGTGCGCAACGGCGTGCATCGTCGTGCTGGCGCCGTTCGCCGTGACGCTTGGACCGGGAGAGGTGTTCCATTCGGTGGTGCGGGAACCCCTCCGATTCTCGGCACTCATCCGGTACAGTTCGCCCGTGCTGAGGCTGGGGCCGGCCGCCTATGCGGCGGCGGCGTGCTGGGCCGCTGCTCTCGTGCTTCCAGGCATTGGCGGCCCCAAGGGAAGGATCGCGGCAACCGCCGCTGCGATCCTGGGAGCCATCCCCCTGGCATTGGATGGATTCGGCGTGCTGCCGGGCGTGACCATGGCCGTCAGGTTCCTGCTGGCGCCAGTGCTGGTGGTCGCGACGGCGATCCGGCCCGCCTCCACGCCCGCCGCGCTGGCAGCCGCGACATGGGCAGGTTTTCTCCACGTGCAGCTTTATCCGGGGCAGAGCGGCATGCACCTGGCGTGGGCGCTGGTGCCCGCGTGGCCGCTGCTGGTGGGTGTCACCCGCGCCGCCGCAGAGAGGGGAGGGCGCTTCGTCTGGGTGCTGCCAGTGGTGCTTTTCGCCACGCAGCTTGCCCATGGCGCGGCGGTTCTTGTCCACACCGACTGGGTGCGGCTCGACCAGCGGCGGGGAGGCATCTCGGTGCCGCGGCAAGATGCCGTGGAACTCACGGCAGTGATCGACCAGGTGCGCGGCGAGACGCCGTCATCCGTGCTTGATCTGACCTCGGGGTGTCTCGTGGCGTTCCTCGCCGAGAGCCCCTGCCCGCTCCGCCATGCCTATTTCTGGCGCGGGTTCCTGACCCCGGCCGCCGAGGAGGCCGAAGTCCGTGAACTGTCCAAAGCTCCGCCGCCGGTGGCCGTGCGCCGGAGCCGGGGCCGCGATCAGTTCAGATGGGATGCCATCGCCGGGTACGCCCCAACCCTCGCCCGGTGGTTGGACGGGGCGTACCGGGTCACGCGGAGCGTGGGCCGCTACGAGATCCTGGCTTTCATAGAGGATGGGGCGCCTACGGCAGGCGAATCGCGGTCCGCGCGCACAGGACGGTGAGCTTCAGGCCGTCCCTGAAGAAGCGCATCTTGCTCCGGCCCGCTTTCCGCTCGTGGTAGTGCACGGGGAGTTCCAGCATCTTCAGCTTCCTCCCGGCAACGCCAAAAAGGAGATCGAAGTCCCCCCAACCCTTGCCCGAGAGCTCGATCCGGCCAAGATCCTCCCGGTAGAAAGCCTTGGTGCCGCACAGAGTGTCGGTGCAGCGCTGCCCGATGAGCAGGCTGAACAGAATGCCGAAGACCTTGTTGCCGACGAGCCTCCACAACGTGAATGCGCCGACCTCCTGGGGATAGATCATGCGGGTCCCGTTGATGAACTCCGCCCGGTCCGCCGCAATAGCATCATAGAACGCGGCGAGTTCCTCGGGCGGCACCGCCATGTCGGCATCGAGAATCATGACGATGTCTTCGGTCGCGGCCCGGAACCCCTCGCGGACTGCATGCGCCTTCCCCCCGCGCGGACGGTATGAGACCAGGCGCAGCGAATCACGCTCCCCAGAGAGCCGGCGAACGAGTTCGGCGGTTCGATCCGACGATCCGTCGTCGACGACGACGATCTCCATGCGAGAACTCATCGCGGGCACGCGACCGATGCACTCCTCGATGTTCTCTTCCTCATCGTGACAAGGAATGATGACGCTCACGCCGGGAGGCTCCCGGTGGGGATCAGCCGGCCGCCGGGCGACCACGAACCCGATGAGCCCGCCATTCCGAATCACGGGGATCCTGGCCAGAATCATGTCGAGCACGGGAGTCAGGAGAGGAATCGGCAGGGGACAGAAGACTTTGTATCCCTCTTCTACGACGTCGTACCCGGCCAGAATGCACAGATTCGTCACGTCGCGGGCCGTCAGATAGTTGTAGCGCCGGTCCCTGGGCCGGAGCCCCAGGATTTCGCAGAGCCGCACTACGGGCGTCCACAAGGGATTGAGGAACGTGAAAATCACCCGCCCCCGGGGCACGAGCCACCCGCCGAGAGCCCGCACCGTCTCCAGGCAGTCATCCTCCTGCTCGAGAAGATGACACGCGATGACGTAGCGGAATCGGGGCTGGGGCGTCGCCCGGCTCACCTCTTCCTCGAGCACCTGGATCCCGGGATGGCGCCTCCGGCATACCCCGGCGAAGAACGGATCGGGCTCCAGGCCCAACGCCTCTTGGGGGCGCAGCGCATCCAGCAGGTCCCCGGTGCCGCACCGAGCCTGCAGTACGACATCGCCGGGCGGAACGATCCTCTGGTGAAACTCACTCATCGAGCGCAACAGGTACCCGGTGACGCGTCGCCACCGTTGCAGCCGTCGGCCTTGCGGATCAGCCATTGAGCAGGGCTCCCACCCTGGCGATCTCCCTGCAGGCTGCCGGGGCGTTGGACCAGCAGATCGAGCGAGGGCACCACCGTGAGGCCGTGCGGCGCCCGCCAGCGCGAATTCGCGTCACGGGGGTGCCGACTTCCTCATGCATCGGGCGAGAATGAACAGCGGCGCCCTCGAGGGTCGCGACCAGACGAAATCAATGGTCAGAAGGTCCGCGAGCGCGCTGAGGATGTCGCGCTCGGTGTTCGGATGAAACCGGTCGTGATCGAAACCGATGATCCTGAAGCACGCAGCGGTGAGCCTGTTCTTCGGCGGAAACCCGGCGATCAGGACGCCTCCGGGCTTGAGAACACGTCGGAGCTCCCGGACCGCGAGTCGGACGTCGGGAACGTGTTCAAGTACGCTCACGCAGGAGACGATGTCGAAGGCTTCGGATTCGAACGGGAGCGCCATGGCATCGCCACGCGCCAGGCGAACCGCCACCCCGTGTTTCGCGAGGTACTCGCGCACCGGCACATGGTAGTCGTGGTGGTCGACGCCGAACAGATGCTCAGCGTGCCCTTGAAGCTGCCTGAGAAGCACTCCCGAACCGTGGCCTACGTCCAGCAAGCGCGGTCTTCTCCCCGGGGGCATGAGTCCGATGGCGGCTTTCAGGCGCC
>JALOPK010000307.1 GCA_025453925.1 Candidatus Eiseniibacteriota bacterium
CCCACCAGAATGACCTGCCGCGGATCACCATCGTTGACCAGTTCGAACGCGCCTCTGAGCCCGACCACCCTATTGGGCGCCACCGTGAATTCGAGCCGGAGCGGCCCCGCATCCTCAGCGGCAGGCAGGATCTTGCCCATATCCACCACGCCGACATGGCGCGACCCGGGGCTTAACGGGCTGCGGGGCGTGAACACCAGCGTTCGCTCGTTGACCCACTGGGCGGAACCCTCGATTCGGGGGGTAAAGGAGAACGCCGCGGCCAGCGCGGCGGCATCGGTCTCACGCTGCGCGAACGTGCCGGTGAGACGAACTGTGACGGGGCCCATCCGGGAGATGGCGCCGCTGGATACGTGACTGACGTAGAGGACGTTTCCGGGAGCGTCACTGAACGGGGCCGGAGTCATTTCCGGGCCTCGGCAGCCCGAACCAAGGGAAAGTATGGTCGCGACGATCGTCAGAAACTCGGCGGGCCTCACGCAGGCGAAGCGCGCCGCCTGCTCCCCTGTCCGGTGCATGATTCCTCCCTGGGTGAACTTCCGGGTACGCGAGTACGTGATCGGAAACAGGTGAAAGACTATGCGCGCACCAGGCATCGGACAAGCCTTCCGAGACCCGGGGATCGCCGGCCGGTTCGGGAGAAAGCGACCGAAGCACCGACCGCCCACGTTCCTCCGCGGCAGAGATGGTGGCGTGCCGCGTCGCGGGTCTATCCCAAGGCGCGCAGGATCTCGACGAGCCGCGTGGACGAGCGGCCGGCAACCAAAGGGATGATGACCACCCGGCCGCCTCGGGCCTCCACCACGTCCCGGCCGACCACCCTGTCGGGGCTCCAGTCGCCACCCTTGACCAGCACGTCCGGGTTGAGCAGTGAGATGAGTTCCAGGGGGGTATCCTCGTCAAACGCCGCCACCCGGTCTACGCACCGCAGCGCCGCCAGGGTCTCCGCCCGCTCGGCCAGCGGCACCACCGGCCGGCCTGAACCCTTCAGCCGCCTGACGCTTTCATCGCTGTTCACGGCCACCAGGAGCCGGCTCCCGAGGCTCGCCGCGGTTGCCAGGAGTCGAACGTGACCCACGTGGAGGATGTCGAAGCACCCATTGGTGAACACCAAGGCGTGGCCCTGGACCCGCAGCCCTTCGCGCCAGGCCAGCAGCGCGGGTCTATCCCAGAGACTGATCCCGCTGCACATCGGACACCAGTTCCGCACGGAATACCGGCTGGGTTCCCACCTTGGATACGCAGATTCCTGCCGCCGCGTTGGCCAGATATGCCGCTTCCCATGGGTGGGCCTCCGCTGCAAGTGCCAGGGTCATGACCGCTATCACCGTGTCGCCCGCCCCCGATACGTCGAAGACCTCCCGGGCCCTGCTGGGAATGTGCCGCACCGATCTGCCCGGCCCGAACAGGCTCATCCCCCGCTCCCCGCGGGTCACCAACAGAAGGTGCGCGCGCATGGCCCGGCGCAGTGCGCCGCAGGCATCGATCAGGTGATCATCATCGCGAATGGTGAGGGCCAGCAGCCGCTCGACTTCTCCCTGGTTGGGCTTGAGCAGGGTCACATGGCGGTAGGCGCGGAAGTTCTCCAGCTTCGGGTCTACCGCCACCGGGATCTCCCGCTCGCGTCCCCAGCCGATGAGGGTCTCGATGACCCGGGGCGTGAGCACGCCCTTGTTGTAGTCCTCCAGGATCATCGCCCGTGCCGCCGGGAGCGCGGATCGCGCCGCGTCCAGCAGACGCGCCTCCTCCACGGCCGTCGCCGCCGACGTGGTCTCGCGGTCCATCCGCACCACCTGCTGGGTGTGGGCGACGACCCTGCACTTGACGGTGGTGGACCGGCCTTCCCCCACCAGAAGCCCCCCGGTGGAGATGCCGCGCCCGGATAGTACGTCGACCAGTGTGTCGCCCTCGTGGTCGCGGCCGCAGAGCCCGAGCGCCAGAGGAATCCCGCCCATGGCGCTCACATTCGCCGCCACGTTGCCCGCGCCGCCGGGGCGATACTCCTCACGGTCAACCACCACCACCGGGACCGGTGCTTCCGGGCTCACCCTGGTCACCGTGCCCCAGACATACTTGTCCAGCATGTAGTCGCCCGCGACGAGCACAGGGACTCCCTGCATCCGCTCGATGCAGCCCAGCAGCCTCCGACGGGTCAGTTTCCTCATATCATCGCTCCTTGCAGGAGTGCGCGGGTGATGCACAGGTCCGCAATCTCGGGACGCCGACGCCGGACCGGCAACGCCAAGGCCTCCCCGCACCGAGGGCGCCTCGTCGTCATACTCAGCGCGGTGCCACAGGGTGAAACGGAGGCCGGCGGCCCTGGAGGGGCACGTTTCATCGAGTCCGGTCTTCCTGAGCGTTCACGTCTATTCCTCTCGGCCCGGGAACCCACTCAGCCCTCCCCGTCGGCCGTTTCGAGGGTGAGCCATGGGCCGAGATGCGGTCCGGGGGCAACCCCTCCCGTGCCGAGAACCCATTGGGCCGCCGCCACGATGGCGCCGGCCCAATCCATCCGCATTTCCACCCGGGCTTTCGGGGGAACCTCGAACGGGCTCTCGCAGGCCCAATACACCCTCTCCCAGACCGCGTCAGGCACGGGCACGGCTTCCAGCATGAGCACCACATCGTCTGGCGATGCCACCAACCCCATGGGAAGCGTTCCGGGACCAGTGGCGACCGGGCGCACGCGTTTTCCGGAATCGCGAAGCATCTGCAGAGTGGCCGCCGGCAGCGACGATCCTACCAGAATGACCTGTGCGCGAGCGTCCACGGTTGCGCGGCGCGCAACCTCACCGCGCAGTGATTCGGCGGGTGCCCACCACGCGGTGATGTCTTCACGGAATCCTCCCGTGGGCTCATCGAATCCCAGCCATAGCCTGGCCCGCCAGCCGGGGCCCGCCGTGCCCAGGATCGGGAGCATCGCTCGTCCGAGTCCCGCGATGATGCTGTCGCCACGATCCTCGAGCGCCCTTATCAGCCGCTGCGCATCGTCGGGACCGGCGACACCGTACAGCGTCACGGTCATGCCGGGCGTCAGCTCGCCATCGCCCGTCCCCTGAAAGGCCGCGGGAGCGGGGGCTGACTCTCCCGCAACCCATACCACGGCAATGGACGCCGAGGGCGTCACATGATCGGAACCTCCGGCGCATGCCATGCCGAGGAGCACGATGCTGCCGGCAACGATGAGTCTCACGCAATCCTCCACGGATGAGCCATCAGGCAAGGAAGGCCTCCGACGCGACGCGGGCAAGATCACCGGACATGGTTGTCCGCAGGCATTCGCCTCCGTATTCTGGTGTGACACGCGCATGCAAGGCGCCTTCGATACTCACCCGGGCAGCCCGCATTCGGAGGCGCGCCGGGATGACGGACCGCCGCCGGCGCATCCCGCGCCTTTTCCGTGCCTTTCTCACGAGGTTGACCGTGCAGACTCTGGTCATTGGAACTCTCTCGCTTCAGGGCCACGTGGTCATGGCCCCTATGGCCGGGGTGGGCGGGCCGGTGTTCCGCCGGATTGCCCGCGAGCAGGGAGCCAGCCTGGTGGTCACACCCTTGATCAGCGCCGAAGGCATCGTCCGTTCCGACCGCAAGACCCTCGATATGACCGCGGTCGGCATGGAAGAGCAGCCCTGCGCGGTGCAGATCTTCGGCGACAATCCGGCGGTCATGGCCCGTGCCGCCCGCGTCCTGGAATCGCAGGGCGCGCGGCTCATCGACATCAACGCGGGGTGTCCCTCCAAGCGGATCGTGGCAGGGGGAGCCGGCGTGCGGCTCATTTTGGATCAGGAGCGGCTGTACGCCGTCGTCGCAGCGGTGATCCAGGCCGTATCAATTCCGGTGACGGCGAAGACCCGTCTCGGATGGCATCAGCGGGAGATCCTGGTGATCCCGGTTGTGCACGCTCTCACCCGGGCCGGCGTCGCGGCGATCACCATCCACGCGCGGCTGAAGTCGGATGGTCCGGCGGCCCCGGCTCAGTGGGAGTGGATTCGGGTGGCAGCCGGCGAGACGGACCGACCGGTCATCGGAAACGGCGGCATCGAATCACCCCTGGATGCGCGGAGAATGATAGAGAGCACCGGATGCGCCGGGGTCATGGTCGGCAGGGCGGCCGTGGGCCGACCCTGGCTGCTCGGTCAATGCCAGCAGGCCATTTCCGGCGACGAACCTGCTCCGGATCCTCCGGCATCGCAGCGGATTTGCCTTGCCCTGCGCCATCTCGAGCTGCAGGCGTCGGCGGATCCCTCCGGCCACCTGCTCCGTGCAACCTCGGGTGCCCTTTCGGCCTATGTTCGAGGCTTCCCGCAAGCAAAGACTCTGCGCCTTTCGCTGCTGAACTCGTCCACCTACCAGGAGCTTGCGCACGTGATGCGGGACATCATTCCCGACGGTCCGGCGGAAGGAGCACGATGGAAAGGAGACCTCCCGTGAATATCGCCATATGGGACTTCAGCGCCGGCGTCACCGAGCACGCCATCCTGGGCGCACTCTTCTCCGCCGGTCTTGACAGGGCGGCATGGACCGGGGTCATGTCTCTGCTGGA
>JALOPK010000308.1 GCA_025453925.1 Candidatus Eiseniibacteriota bacterium
AGCCAGTTCTACGCAGTGCTTTCGTCGCCGGGCGCCACCGCACTCATCTTTGACCCGACGGACAGTGTCACGAGCATCACCGTGTATCTGGACGATCAGATAAACGACCCTGACCGGATCCAGTCCGGGACCAAAGCCATGTGCTACCTGGACCCTCGGAGCCCTTCCGAGGAGGAGGTCTATCGCGGAGTGTTCACCGTGCTCCGCGAGGGTCTGGAATCGGACTACACGTTCTCGCGGTCGACCGGGATACTCGAGCTGAGGAATCCCCTTCAGGAAAACGACGTGCTCGCCGTTGCCTATAGCAGCAGAAATCAGGGCGCCGTCGGAGGCGCCGCCGTCGGCGATTCGGTGAGTCTGAAGCTGGTCAAGCCTCCCAACGTCACGCCGGCATCGAAGACCTGGGTATACGAACTGCGGAATGTCTACTACCTCGGATCACGGTCAATCGACACCAGCAAGTTTCGCTTGAGCGTGAAGCGCCGCGTACCGTCGGGAGCGGACCTGGAGATCTACGAGGGCCGCACCTATCTGAACCGCCTCGGGCTCGACAATGATCGAAATGGCCTCATAGATCTCGACCGCTCCGTGATGGATCCACTGCGTGGTATCCTCGTTTTCCCCCACCCCGAGCCCTTCAACCAGCCCGCTGTGCTCGATACCATCAACTCCGTCATCTACCGGGAGCAGTACTCCCACCTTAAGCCCGAGGATAACCTCTACTATCTGGAGGCCAGCTACGAACTGCTCCAGTCGACCTACCAGCTTAGTCCCTTCATGATTGAGGGTTCGGAAGTCGTCAAGGTCAATGGCAGGGCCATGACACGGGGTCAGGACTACGATGTCGAGTTCTTTGAACTGCGCTTCAGACCCGGGATCATCACCGGGCCTGACGATAACATCGTGATCTCATACGAGGTGCGCCCGCTGTTTGCGGCGGGGCAGAAGACCCTGCTTGGAGCGCGAGCGGAGTTCCCCGTTTCGCGCGTGACCAGGCTGGGGGCGACATGGATGTACCAGGGCGAGGGCGGCCCCCGCACCACGCTGCTGCCCCGCTTTGGCGAGGAGCCCCGACGATCCATGGTTGCCGGTCTTGACGGCCGTATCGAGTTCCGGCCATCCTGGCTCACCGACGCCGCAAACCTGCTGCCCTTCGTGGCAACCGACGTCGCCTCGGCGATCACCCTGAGCGCCGAGGCTGCTTTCAGCATGCCGAATCCCAACACCAAGGGCGGAGCCTCGGTTGACGACATGGAAGGGAATCGGATCGCCACTTCCCTTCCCTTGGTCTACCGTCGATGGTCGTTGGGTAGTCTTCCTCCCACTCTGGCCGTTGGCCGGCAGGACACGCTGTTCTATTGGCACAACTTCGGCTACAGCGATCCCGACAAGCTCCGCAAAGGCGATATCTACCCAGACAGCGTGCTCACCGACGACCGGGAGCGGGACGAGCTGGTGGAGGTGCTGAACCTGCGGATCCGCCCCCAGCCCTCTTCCCCCGCCGAGACGTGGGCGTCTCTCCAGACTCTGGTGCAGGCAGGCGGCGCCGACTTCACCGAGCGGGAGTACCTGGAAGTGCTGGTGCGAGGGGAGACGGGCACCCTCCACGTCGATCTCGGGGCCATCTCCGAGGATCAGGCGCGGGGCGGCCGGGGCGGAAACGGCGCCCTCGACACGGAGGATCAGAAGCCACAGGACGGGGAGTTCAATGCCCCCACCGAAGACACCGGCTTGGATGGCCTCTTCGACGACGACGAACCCGGAGAGGGAGACGATCCTGCAGGAGACAATCATCCTGACGAGGAGACGCGTCCACCTCAGGACTATACGAAGATCAACCGGGCGGAAGGCAACCAGCGGGAGGACACGGAGGATCTCGACCGCAACGGGACGCTCGACGTCAACCAGGCGTACTACGCGTTCGATCTCCCATTGAATGGAGCCAGCTCCCTTGTCGAAGCAGAGTATCGCAATGGGTGGCGGCTCTTCAGGATTCCTCTCCGTGGGGATCAGGTCGGGGAGGTCGGTACGCCGAGCTGGGCCAATGTCGAGTATGCCCGGATCTGGATCGAGGGTCTCACCGGAACCGACAGCGCATGGGTTCAAATCGCCAACCTCGAGGTGGTCGGCAGCACCTGGCAGCCCGGTGGCGTGGAAGCGCCGGACGGGAACGTGAGCGAATCGGAGCGGTTCCGTGTGAAGGCTCGCAACAACAAGGATGATGCATCGTACATCCCGCCGTTCGATCCGGGCGAGGACGAGCGCACCGGCTATGTCCGACGGGAGCAGTCCCTGGTTCTCTCCATCGAGAATCTCGCTCCAGGCCATTGGGGCAGCGCCTACCAGTCGTTCTATCATGAACAAGACTACTCAGGGTATCGGGGGATCGCCTTCTGGGTGCGCCCGCATGAGACTGCGGACAACGCGGGACTTGCTGTGAATCCGATCGTGTGGCTCCGCCTGGGCGCCAATGAGACCAACTACTACGAGATCAGATTCCGTGCCGAAGCGGACCAGTGGCAGAAGATCGAGGTGGATATCGCGCAGCTGACGAGAACAAAGGTCGAAGGCATCATCGAAACAGAGGAGAGATACCTGCTGCGCGTGGTGGGATCTCCCTCCATCACGAGGATCCGGCGCGCGGCACTGGGCGTGGAGAACCCGGGCGGCCGGCCGATGGGCGGCGAGGTATGGGTCGACGAGCTCCATGTGCTTCGAGTGAAACGGGAACAGGGCGCAGCCCGGCGGACATCGCTTAAAGTGCAGGTGGCCGACCTTGCGAGCTTCGACGCCGACTACCGGAGTATGGACGCGACATTCACCAGGCTGGATCAGCGAGGGAGCACTGGCGCCACCAGCAGCAGCACCACGGGGCAGCTCTCGGGCACACTGGCTCTGGACCAGTTCTTTCCGGATCGCTGGGGGCTCAAGCTTCCCATGGCGGCATCCTGGTCGTCGCGCCGCTCCACGCCACGCCTTGCCACGGGCAGCGACGTGCCTCTCACCGGGGACGAGCAGCGGCGGGAGGAGACTAAGGATCAAAGCACCCGGCTCAGCCTCAATCTGAGCAAGGGCACGCCGTCGCGAAACGCCGTGATGCGGGCGACCCTTGACCGGATTCGCGTGGCATGGTCTACCAGTGCCACGAAGAACGTCGGACCGACACGAGCGGATACTACCATCGCGCAACGTTTCTCTCTCGACTGGAGCTGGGCCTCCAGCGCGAAGAGCACCCTCACCTTACCCGTGCTCGGCATCGGTCTCAGCTACCTGCCGACCACGCTGTCCGCCGGTCTGGCCACCCAGCAGACGGACCCTCGCGTCTGGGTGCCCAGCGGAGACTCCCTCGCCTGGTCACCGACCCGTTTCACCCGGGACTTGACTGAAAAGGCTTCGATCGGATTCCAGCCAGTGAAGTCATTGGATGCGACCTACTCCTTCAATGCCATCAGAGATCTCACCTATCTGTCGTCCAGCCGCGGCGAGCACTTGCTGGACGACCGGCTGCGCCGCACCAGCAATGTTCTTCCGTTCTGGCAGGCACTGGAGGCGCGGGAAACCCGGCGGACCCATCAGCTCGGGCTCCGTTTCAGCCCGCGAATCGCGGCATGGTTCGATCCAAGTCTCACCTACGACACGAACTACGGTGAGAATCACGACCCCGCGCTCGCAGCGGCAACTCCCGATTCCCAGGACATACGGGACGCGACATCGAATACCAGTACCAAACTCCGTGCCACCCTCTCACCGTCCCAGTTCCTCTCGTGGCTCTCCCGCATCGCCGGCAAAAGGAAGTGGCTCGACCAGTTGGCCAGGGCCGGCGGAAAGCTTCAGGCGATCCAGGGGAGCTTCGGGACGACGGTCGCCTCCAGCTACCGAGAACTCTGGGCACGGCCCCCCGCAGGATACCAATTCGGCATTCAATCCACTCTGGCAGGGCTCCCGCCACACGATTTGTCGCGGAAGCACTCGTGGGACCTCAGCGGTGGTGTGCAGGTTCTGAAGGATCTGCGTGCCACGGCCCGCGCCAGCGATGAGCGCGACCGGCGTGCATACAGCGGGGCCGAGACGGGCACCAGGACGACTACATTCCCCGACGTGGATCTGAGCTGGACCGGCCTCCACACCGTGGGACCGCTGAAGGGTAAGGTGGCCAGCTCCACGGTGCGGTCTGCATTCCGAATCACCAACGGTACCGGTGGCGCGTATGAAGGCCTCCTCTTCGTCAAGGATGCCGAGACCCACAGGGAAGACTACTCTCCGCGATTGAGCCTGACGCTCACGCTGAAGAACGGACTGACCGTCACGATAGGCGACAACTACTCAACGGACGAGCGAGTCGACCTGCTGCAAGCGACGGCCACGACCCGTACCACCACATCTCATCGTAGCAATCTTGCGGTGCAGTATGCCTTCAGCGCTCCGAAGGGGATGACCTTGCCCGTGCTGGGCATGATGCGGTTCAAGTCTGATCTTCGACTCACGATGGATGTCTCGCGAGAGCGCAGACTGGAGCGGATAGG
>JALOPK010000309.1 GCA_025453925.1 Candidatus Eiseniibacteriota bacterium
CCCGCAGCCTTCGCTTGACGCAATCGAACTCGGCGGCCCTGACGGCGGCGACGAGGATCCATTGTGGGAGGACGCGGCGCGGCTGGTGATCCTGAACCGTCAGGGCAGCACGTCGCTGCTGCAACGACGGCTCAAAGTCGGCTACGCAAGAGCGGGGCGACTCATGGATATCCTGGAGAGCACGGGGCTCGTCGGTCCGGCTCAGGGAAGCAAGCCCCGGGACGTACTGGCAGACGCCACATGGCTCGAGAACTCGTCAAACATCGGAGACGGATGAGGAAGGGTGCCGATGACAATGGAGGATGGGAGATCGAGGATGGAGGTGACACGCGCATGTTTGTCATAGGAGCAGTTGTGGCCGGGTGTATGGTGGCTGATTCGCTGGCGGCGAGATGGGAGGAGCGGATCGAGGAACCCTGCGTCAATCACATCCTTGCGCGCCAAGAGATCGTCTGGCCACTGACGGGGGACACGACGCGCCGCCTCCTGGAGATCTGGTTCGTCCCGCCCAGCAGGTTCCGTGCGTGCTATGGTGCTCCCGACAGCCAGGTAGTGGTCGCCGATGGCGCTTGGATCCGCACCTATGTCCCGGACAATCATCAGGTCCTGGTGCAGAGGCAGGCCCCGGATTTGACCTGGCGCGACAGCCCTTTGGGCGATTTCCTGAAGGTTGATCCTGCGACGACCGACGTCGACACCGTGCGGGAGGGGAGACGAGGTCGGCTTCGGACATGGGTCGACACGACCGGCGCGGCCCCCTACCCGGCGATCGAGGTGTTCGTGCCCGAGGGAGAGGGATGGCCCTCTGCCGCGCGGCTGGTTGATGTGAGCGGCAACGCCACCACCTACACCGTCTTGCGGTGGGAACGTACCCGGATCAGCGACGGTGCCGACAGGCTCTTTGCCCTCGATCTGCCCCCCGGCGTGGACGCCGTGTCCATCGATTGACCCGGCCGGTGATCGTGTCGTGAACGACTCGGCAAAGCGGCAATCCTTCTTCATCACCACGCTGGGGTGTCCCAAGAACCTGGTTGACAGTGAGCGGCTCGCCGCCCTCCTGAGCCGGGCAGGTTGGCGCAGAAAAGAGGCGCCCGCCTCCGCCGATCTCGTTATCGTGAACACGTGCGGCTTCATCGCGGATGCGCAGCGTGAATCGATGGAAGCGCTTGTCTCCGCATGTGCCTTGAAGGAGATGGGCGCGGTCCGGCGGGTGACGGCAATGGGGTGTCTCGTTCAGCTGGAGGGGAAGGCACTCTGCAGGCAACTGCCCCAACTCGATCTCGCCGTGGGGGTCAATGACTGGCCCAGACTGCCCCGCCTTCTGGTCTGCAAGGGAGCGCGGGCGATGCGCCTTCATCGGTCCTCACCGGCTCTCGGCCTTACGGCCACCCCGCGACACGCGCTCCACCGCGCCCATTTGAGGTATCTGAAGATCGCGGAAGGCTGCGATTGCGGTTGCGGTTTTTGCGTGATCCCCCGGATCCGAGGGCCCCAACGCAGCATGTCCTATGTCGAACTTCTGCGCGAGGCGCGAGGATTGCTCCAGAGAAATGCCAAAGAGCTCGTGGTGGTAGCCCAGGACTCCACGGCCTATGGGTCAGACGTGCCCGGCTCTGCCGGTTTGCCGGCCTTACTGCGCGGCCTGTCCGAAACGGCCAGCGGGGCAGGGGAGCGCTGGATCCGGGTGCTGTATCTCCATCCGAGCAAGATCACCGACACATTGCTGAGGGTCATGGCGCAGCGCCCTGTGCTTCCATACTTCGACCTCGCATTGCAGCACACCAGCGCCAAGGTTCTTCGATCCATGAGGCGTCCCGTGCCCGAGCGCGGCTGGGAACCGCTGCTGGAGAGTATTCGAACACTGGCCCCTGACGCCGTTCTTAGAGCGACCTTACTGATTGGCCACCCAGGAGAAACGCGCTCTGACTTCAAGCAACTTCTCAGGTTCCTCGAGAAGGTTGAGCTGGATCATGTAGGCGCGTTCCTCTACAGTCCGCAGCCCGGCACGCCCTCTGCGGCGCGTGCCGCACCCGCATCTGAAGAAGCCGCCGCACGCATGGCCACCCTGGACGAACTCCTTGCCGAACAGGCCGCACAGCGGGTCAGCCGGCTCATCGGCACGCAGACGCTTGTTCTGGTGGACGGACCCTCGTCTGACGGCGCGGGTGTGCTCGCGCGGCCATGGACTGATGCGCCGGACATCGACTGGCGTTACCATCTCCCGGTACGCGCCCGAGCCGGTTCATTCGTCGAGGCAGTGGTCGTGGGCGGGCATCCCGGCTCCGTCGAACTCGAGCCGATTCACGCCTGATACGGCACATCGCCCGAAGGACCATCTGGGCCCAGGCTGATCAAGCTGGCATTCTTCACTACGCGAGCCACTCGTCGTTGGCCCTGCGGCGCAATGAAGGCGCGAGCGTGGGAGGAGGGAGCAGGAGGTACCGTGGCCGCCGGTGAGCGGAAGAACCGGGAGCCGACACAAGGGGCAGGTTATTGTTCCAATAACAACTGAGTAAACATAATGTCTCTTATCAGACATGCGACAGTTCCCCAATGCATTCCCATTTCGAGTCGTGAACTTCGCTTCACTCCCTGCGCGAAGTGATCTGAATGAGGGCATTGGCCCGCAATGCCCTGGCCTGCCGCCGACTCGTGCCGCGACGGTCAGCCCGATTCTGGTGGGTTGTCACCGACGTCCGTCAGGGGTTGAGGATGACAACCGCTATGTCCGCGACGTTTGTCCCAGTTGGCCCACTCGCGATGATGGCCCGGGCCAGCCGTAGGAAGGTATAGGAGTCGTTCGTGCCCATCGCCCTCCAGGGGTCTCCTCCACGCGCCAGTCCGGCCCTCGCGGTGGCGCCGTCCACGAGGGCCCCTGTCGCGGGCGAGCAGCCGTCTTTCCCATCCGTCGCCAGGGTCATGAGACCGACGGGGTGGTTCCTCGCCCGAATGGCGAAGGCCAGGGCCATTTCTGTGTTTCTTCCGCCGACTCCCGCACCCTGGACCGTGACGCTGGTCTCTCCTCCCAGAACGATGACGCATCGCTCCCCTGCTCCGGCGCGGGAACACGCCTCCTCGGCTAGGCGCGTGCCCATGGCCCGGGCTTCTCCACGGAGCGCGCCCGGTCGTGTCTCGACCCTGAATCCATCGCGTCGAGCGCACGCCGCGGCGGCGGTCAATGCGGTCTCATTCGAACCGATGATGAGGTTCAGCGGCGCCGGGAACGGGTGGCGGACGTTCCCCGCCGTGTGCGGGTCGGGATGGTCATGCCCCGGTGTTCTCTGCGCCCCGACCGTGGGACCACATGCTATCGTGGGTCCGGATCCGATCGCCCACATGGCGTTCCCAGGAACATCCGAGAGGAGAAGCCCTACGGTTCTCGCCGGGCTGGCGAAACGGGCTAGACCACCTGCCTTGAGGAGATCGGTACGCCGACGGAAGGCATTGAGCTGGTGAATCGAGCATCCTGTACGCAGGAAGAGGCGGGTCTGGAGCCGTACGTCGGTCAGATGGTGTCCCCGTGTGGGGAGCATTGCGAGGGAGGACGACCCGCCGGAGAGAAGCACCAGGACCACATCCTCCCGTCCGGCCTCGAGGAGGGTATCCCTCACCATGATCGCTGCCCTGACGCTCCGCCATGCGGGCAGCGGGTGATCCCCGTGCAACCATCTCCATCCATCGAGGGTCGAGACTGACCCTGTCGGCGACACGCCGACACCAATGAAGGGGAGGCTGAGCGACTCCGCAGCAGCAGCGGCCATGCCCGGGGCCGCCTTGCCGATGGCCACGACGAACAGCCGTCGATACGCCAGGTCCGCCGCCCAGAGGGGAGTTCGCAGCCGCAGGAGGCCCGGAGGCGACGGCCGGAGAACTCCTTTCAGAAGCTCATGTGGCTGGACCGCCGCCAATGCCGCATTCGCCATGCGAATGAGCACCGGGTTTCCGCCATCCGATTGTGACCGGAGCTTGACCACGCAATCCTCCCGCTCTAAGTAACGAGGTCCGCGACTGCGCGGGACACCGACCGACGGCCTGCTGATTCGACGTTGCGCCGGGCATGCGCCGCCGGGCGTGGGGTTGAATCCTTACTGGCCATTCACATTCACCTCTCACCTTCTGGTGGCACACGTGATCCAACCGCAGCGGAACTCATCACCCTGGACAATCGTGCTCCGGATGCTCCCCTACCTGAGACCGTACCGGGCCCGCATGACGGGACTGACGGTCTTGCTGCTTCTCCAGACCCTGGCGTCGCTCTGGATTCCGTTTCTCCTCACCATCTATGCGGTGGATAGGGTCCTCCTGGAGAAGGACTGGTCAAAGCTCGTGCGGTTGGGCGGCCTCTATGGCCTCCTCTTTCTCGTCGCGGTCGGCGCGTATCTGCTCAACCGTTACCTCATCTACTCGGTCGGAGCCGGAATTGTTCGCGACCTCAGACGCAACCTGTATCGGCATATCCATGACCTTGACCTCTCCTATGTGCAGTACCACCCTACGGGAGATCTGATCT
>JALOPK010000040.1 GCA_025453925.1 Candidatus Eiseniibacteriota bacterium
CGGCGCGTAGTGGCGGATCTTCGCGGGTGGCGGGAATCACTCGCGAGCCAACTGGGGGAGGTCGCCGGCGATCTCCAGCAGTGCCGGACTCTCATGGGATTCGCCGCGGGCCTCGGCCTGACTGCGGATGTGCTCGGCCAGAAGCTCCAGGAGTTCGCCGCGACCTCGCTGGACCCGGTGCTCTCCATCGTGTCAGCAGACCTTGATCACGGCGTCCGCCTTGTCGGGGATCTCCACCATGCCCCCGAATCGCATGCGTGCCTCATGGGCCGGAAAGAACTTGCGATGGCCTCGAGAGTTCCTTCCTCGGCCGTGGCATGGTCGGTGTGGGGCGGGCCAAACGCCGCAGATGCGTGGCGCACGGGCCTTGATGAAGCGGTCAAATGGCGCTCCATGCCCTGGGCGACCATGTCGGTGCCGGCCGAGCAGCGCGCGGTACAGGGCAAGCTTACCGACCTGATGGTCATCACCCGCGACAGCCTCCCCGCGGCCCTCGGAGAAGAGGGCATGTGCGCGATGTCGTGGGAGGGAGTGCTCACCAGGATCGGCGAGCGAGAGGAGGCGCTCACCATACCGGAACTCGCCATGGTCCTGGAGATCAGGGATCAGGCGCGCATCCGCTCCCTGGGCGCCGTCTACGAAGCGAAGATCACCGAACTGCTCGCGCAGAAGGCAGACAGCGCGGTCGAGTTCCCCAAGCCGAAATCGCAGAAAGTGAAGGATGGCGAGAAGCTGACCTGGGAAGGGTTGATCCCCGTCGAGGGAACGGGATTGCTTCCGACCCTCTACCTGACGAACCGTCATCTCATCGTGGCCTCCAGCGCGCGTCTTGCCGATGAGATCTACGAGCTGTGCCGCGGAAGGGGAGAGCCCCGGAGCTGGCCCGCGGGCGAGGCGGCGGAGCTGGTCTCGGGGGCGTCTTCGGGAGCCGGTGTCATGCTGGTGGCCGACATGGCGCCCCACCTGATGCCGTTCGTCGACTACGCAATGGGCGGGTCAAAGCCCGAGCTGTCCGAGAAGGACATGCGGACCAAGGCCGATATCGCCGCCGCGCTGCGCCTGCTGCAGGCCATTCCGCAGGCGTGGGGCCATGTCAGCATGGAGGGCAACCTTGCCCAGATGACCGGAGGCGTCGTCATCCAGGATCTTCAGTAGGCTCACCGGGGGAGGGTCGCCCCTACCCCTCCGCCATCCGCTCGGTTTCGCGGTGCGGCCGCCTGCGGCGTTTTCCCTCCGGAGAGCACACCCAAGGCAGACCTGGCCCGCAGGCGGTTGGGCCTCGTTGACCAGCATGCCGCGCCCGGTGCTCTCCGCAGAATGATCGTGACGATCGCTGTTCCACGGGGCTTCGTGCGTGCCGGAGGTGGAGCCCTGTTCATTCTGAGGCCCCCCCTACCTACCTGCTCACACGATCGCGGGTAGATGGCCCGGGTGTCCGCTCCGCCGACGGCTATATTGTCGCGGTCTTCCATGACCTGAGGAGGGTGTCATTGATTCGTCGAAGATGGGCGCTGGTCGGGCTCGTGACCCTGGCGTTCGGGGGATTCGCGCTGGGATGCCGCGGAGAACGCGGTGCCGCGGCAGACTCCGGCCTCAAGGTGGTGATTCTGGGGCTCGACGCGGCCACGTGGCAGATCGCTGAACCGCTGGCCCGGTCGGGGCGCCTGCCCAACTTCCGCCGGCTCCTGGAGGAAGGCGCCACGGGCATCATGGTTGCCAGCGAGCCCACGTGGAGCCCCGCGGTGTGGACGAGCATCGCCACAGGGGTGAGCCGCGCGCGCCACGGCATCACGGATTTCGTGACGACCAATCGTGAGGGAGACCGCGTGCCCTTCACCGCCAACCAGCGGAAGCGTCTCGCGATCTGGAACATCCTGTCGGACGCGGAGCGCACCGTGGGAGTCGTCAACTGGTGGGTAAGTTACCCCGCGGAGCCGGTCAACGGGTTCATGGTATCCAACTACTGGCGGTACTTCTACCACCGCATGCTGGCCGGCACGGTGACCGACGGCCAGCTCCTGGAGGGCCTTTCGGAAGCAGTGTATCCCCGGGAGATCGCCAGGGAGATCGCGGTTGCCGCGGCGGAAATCGGAACGCCATGGGACATCGTCGATCGGCATGCCATTGAGACCCACGAGGTCGACGGCGTCGTTGATCCGGCATTCGGCATGGAGTTCAGGCACGACGCGGCGATCTTCCGCCATATTCTGGAACGGGACGAGTTGGTCCGGGCTGCGGCCATGCGGCTGTATCGCCAGCGTCATCCCGACTTCTTCGCCGCCTACTTCGAGGGAATAGACGCCGCCTGCCACCTGTACTGGCCGTTCGCCCACCCCGATGAATACCCTGTGGACCCTGCAGCGGCGAGGGATCTGGGCGGTGTGATCCACGACTGCTACGAGCTGGCGGATCGCGTGCTGGGCGATTACATGTCGTTGGCGGATTCCGCTACTGTCGTGGTGGTCTGTTCCGACCACGGCTACGGCTCGCTGGGCGGAGGCCGGCATTTTCATGTGCCGCAGGGGCTGATCGCCTTCTGGGGTGCGCCGGTGCGCCGCGGCATACGCCTCGCAGACATGCGGGATGAGGATATCACCCCGACGATCCTGGGCGTCATGGGATATCCCCGCGCGAAAGACATGGACGGGAAGACCGCCGGAGGAATCCTCGCCGACCTGTACGCCGACCGATTGCCGGGCCGCGAGGTCGCCACCTACGAGCGCGCCGGGAACCGGGACACGGAGCCCATGGTCTCACCAATCGATGACGACGTTATCTCGCAACTGGAAGCATTGGGCTACCTGGAGGCCGCCAGACCCCGAGGGGAGAGTGGCGCGAGGCGACGCTCCGCTCCCCGAGCCTCTCGGGGCAACTGACCGCTGAAAGGCTCGACCGGCGCGTGGTCCCTCCCTCCGACCCGGCTCGTGTCTCCCGCGAGACCCTTCATCCCCCGCTGCCTTGACCCATCTCTCCCCGAGGTCTTACTTGTCGGTCCCCGCAGAAACGACCGATCCCATAAGGAGTCCGGCGTGAGAGTCACGCTGATCAACCCACTGTGGACCCGGGGCAAGAGGCTCCGGGGCCCTGTGTACAACCGAGTCTGGCCGCCCCTTTCCCTCGCCACGGCAGCTGCGATGATCCGTGATGCCGGGGCCGAGGTGACCCTCATCGACGCCAATGCCGAGAGGATTCCCGCCTCGGCGTTGACCTCCATGATTGAGGGCGACCTGGCATTTGTCACCAGTTCGACTCTTGACAAATGGGTATGTCCCAACACCGAGCTCGACCCGTTCCTCGCCGCGGTCGAGGCAGTCAGGACGGCCATCCCGAAGGTAGTGGTGGTGGGAGTCCACGGCACGGTGAAGCCGGCCGAGATGCTGCGGGCTACGGGAGCGTACGCGGTGGTGCTGGGTGAGCCGGAGGCGACCATGCGCGACCTGGCGCGCGGGCTGCCCCGGGAGGCGACGCCGGGGATCGCCTACATGGACGCCGGCGCGCTGGTGACCACCGAGCCCCGCTCCCTGTTGGATCTTGCCCAGCTTCCGATCCCGGCGATGGATCTGCTGCCGATGGAGCGCTACCGGTATGAAATCCTTGGTGAACGCCTCATGCTGCTGGAGGCGACGCGAGGATGCCCACATGGATGCCGCTTCTGTCTCCGCGCCATGTACGGCGGCAGGGTGTTCCGCAGGAAGCCCGCCCCGCAGGTCTGCCGCGAGATACGCGAGGCGGTCCTCGCTCACGGCGCCCGCAGTCTGTACTTCATAGATATCGAGTTCACGATAGATCGCGCCAGCGCTTTGGCCGTCTGCGACTGCATCGAAGACCTGGGAGAATCGATCCCCTGGTGCTGCCAGACCCGGGCTGACAGCCTTGACCAGGCCCTTCTCCATCGCATGCGCCAGGCAGGGTGCCGGCTCGTGCACTTCGGCGTGGAGTCGGGGAGCGATCGGGTTCTGACCAGCATCCGAAAGGGCGAGACTACCGACATCATCCGCACCGGGGTGCGCATGGCGCAAGACGCGGGAATGGAAACCGCCTGCTTCTTCATGTTCGGGTTTCCCGGCGAAACTGCTGAGGACATGGAGGCCACCATCGAGTTCGCCAAGGAACTGGCGCCGACCTATGCCTCGTTCCACGTGCTCGAACCCTATCCCGGCACGCCCATGGCCGATGACCTCGGAGACGCGCTAGCGGGGGATTTCTTTCCCCTTACCTACCGGTTCCCCGGCCCTGACCTGAAGGCCGTTCAGCGCCGGGCGCTCATGCGGTACTACCTGCGGCCTGCTTATGTTTTCCGCCGGCTCTCCAGAGGATCGCTCCGCATGCTGGCGCGGCAGATTGGGATCTTTGCAGACTACCTTCGCTGATCCGCGCCCTGCCGGCCGTCTGACCGCATCCGGCGGGCCCGATGGGGAGGCCAGGGCCTTCGATGACCTCCGGCGTGTCGCGGATGCCATCGAAGAGGCGTTTCCTGACCTTCTCACCCTCGCGGTGATCGGCGCCTTTGGACGCGGAGAAGGCGCCATGGTGCGCACCGAGGCGGGGGTGGCGCCCTGGAACGACTACGATCTGCTGCTGGTCACGCCAACCCGGGGCGGGTGGGAACGCATCAGTGCGGTCTGCCGGGAACTGAAGACCAGGCTCGGCCTTCCCGGCATTGACATTGTGCCGTTCACCCCGAAAGACCTGGTCCGTGCCGCGGACACCATGCTCGTGCATGACGCCCGGGCGGGCCATCACGTGATCCGCGGCGACGGGAGCACTCTGGCGGCATTGCCCGCACGATCGGTGGCCCGCCGCGAGGCGCTCATCTTGCTCCTGAACAGAATGGTCTGCCTGCTGGAGTGCCCTCCCCGGGACCTCACCGGACTGCCGGAGGACCCGCTTCGGTTCCCTTCTCAGGTGAGCAAGGCAGTGATGGCGGTCATAGACGCGGCGCTGGTCAGGGCGGGCGAGTATGCCGTCACCTACCGTGAGAAGGTCGCCCGGTTCAAGTCGCTCGCACCGGGCGACGTGCTCGTACCGGCCGCGGAGGATGCGCTCTCGTTTCGCTTTGAGCCCGGCCCGCGCCAGTGGGATCCGGGGCTGTGGCATCTCGCCGGCGCGAGGCTCCTCGACGCCATCGGCGAGTTCGTGGGGTGCCCGGGATCACAGGCGGAGCGCACCGGCAGGAGGCTCTGGCGGGACCGATTCCGTCCCGTGAGGCATACCGCCCGATCCCTGCTCCGGGGGAGACTCCCCGACGCCCGGCGCCGGGCGGTGGAGTGCGCGGAAGTGCTCGTGCTGGCGGCGTCCAGGCGAGAGGGCGAGGAGCGGGCCGAGATGCTCCGGGAGGCCCGCGGTTTCATAGAACGCTCGGCCCCCATGCCGCCCTTCACCGATTGGCACCAGGCCGCCCGCCTCACGGTCGGGCGCTGGTTCGAAATCTGCTACGGATAGAGGCGGATCCCATGACTGACTCTCACCTGCTCATGGTGCTGGTGGATGCCCTGCGGCATGATCAGATCGACGCCGGTCGCACCCCCTTCCTCTGGGAGACGGCCCGCACCGGCTCTCTGGGCGCCACCCAAGAGGTACTCGCCGGCCAGCTCAGGCCCGCCTTCTTCGCGGGGCTCTGGCCAAATGAGAGCGGCGTGGGGCATTTGTTCAGCTACGACCCTTCTTCATCACCGTTCCGTGCCGCGCGATTCGTGCCCCCCTGTGTTGACCGTTCGCCCCGCGCGGCGTGGTGGGTGCGACGGGGCCTGCGGGCGGCGGCCTCCCGGATCGAAGCACGGCGTGGCCACCGCGGTAGCTCCGCCTACTGCTACCTGGCGGAGATCCCGACGTCCAGGCTGCCGCTGTTCGCGTTTTCCGAAACGGAGCTTCCCTGGGAAGACCGCACCCTGCCCAGGCCGGGTCTGCTGCGGATCCTCTCGGCGCAAGGGATTCCCTGGCTGCATCTCGGGTATCCCGTCATCGACCAGAGGACCTCGTTTCTCACCGAGGCCGCGCTCTCCCGCATGCGTGGGCCTCACCGCATGGTGTTCCTCCACTACGCCGAACTGGACTGGGTGGGGCATGAACACGGACCTTTGGGAGATCGCGCCGATTCGACCCTCGCCGCCATCGATCGCAGCCTCGAGAAGGTGTGGCGGCACGCCGCATCCCTGTGGCCCTGCGCCAGGCTCCTGGTCTTCGGCGATCACGGCATGGTACCGGTACGCGGTGAAGTAGACGTATTGCGCGCTTTGAGAGAGCTCCCCTTGCGGCATGGGCGCGACTACGCCGTGTTCCTCGACTCCACGGTAGCCCGCTTCTGGTTTCTCACCCCCCGGGCGAGACCGCTCATCGTTGACCTGCTCGCCGCGCTCCCGGGCGGTCGTTGGCTCACTCCCGCCGATATGGACGACCTGCATCTCCGCGGCACGCGTCGCGAGAACGGGGAGGCCTTCTGGCTCCTCGATGAGGGCCTGGTGATCATGCCGTCCTACTTCCAGCGGGAGGCACGACCCGCCGGCATGCACGGGTATCACCCCTCGGTCCGCGACAACTGGGGAGCCGTCGTGACCGCGGACGGCTCGGGGCCTACCCATGCGGTACCGCTCACCGAGGTATTTCCCCTGGCCCTGGGCATGCTCGGCCTGTGCCCGGGCACGGTTCTGCCGTGATGTCTACCTCAAGCGACTGGCTGGCCTTGCTGCGGGTGGGCGCCGGCGCGGGGGCGTTGTGGATCCTGCCGTGGTGGGGTGTGGCCGGGCTGCTGCGGCCGAAGAGCGCCGCGGCCCGAACCAGCCTGGCATTCCTTGCGGGAGTGGTCGCCAACGTCGCGTCATCCTATGTCCTCATCGTCGTCGGGCGGTACACGCCGTGGACCGGGCTCGTCGCCCATGGGGGCCTTGCAGCGGCAGCGATTATGTGGTCGGTGCGGCGCAGGGCTCCCTCCGCCGGCATCATGCCCTGGCCCCTGGCGCTGGCGGCGGCGGGCGCGGTGGCCTTGCGCCTTCCTGATGCCCTGGCGCACTTCAGCCTCGGAGGCAATGATCCGTGGGGGCATTTCGTCTTGTGCAAGGCACTGGCCGCGGGCGATCCCGTCGCGGCGTTTCACCCATTCTCGTTCTATCCTCGCGGCTACCATGCCTTGGTCCTGACGCTCAATGCCGTCTCAGGCGTCACCATCTATGACATCATGCGGCTCTTCTCCCCCCTGCTGGCCGTTGTCGGGGTGTTCGGGGCGTATGCCCTGGCCCACCGGGTGTCGGGCCGTTTCGGCGGTCTGGCGGCCGCCTTCATCTATGCGGTGCCGCCCTACCGGCACCTGGTGCTGCCCTCGCTGCAGACGGCGCTGGAACCCGACCGCTTCGCCTTCGCCTTCCTCCCGGCCGTGATCCTGCTCGTGATGGATATGGTGGAGAACCCTTCAACGGCGGTCGCCGTCGTGCTGCTGATCAGCGAGATGGTGCACCTGCTCATCCACCCGCTTTCGGTGCAGTTCTCCGTTGGATGGATCGCCTGCGGCGCGGCGGCCGCCGTGCTGACGCGCAGGCGCGTGTGGCCGCTGGTGTTCACCGGGTTGGCGGTGATGGTGTTCGCCGGGGGGTACTTCCACGTGATGCGCGCCGCCTATGGCATCCACGTGATGCCCCACCTTTCCCCCGCGTCGGCCTTTGCGGTGGGCGGATTCGGAATCGACATCCGTCGCGTCGTTCTGGGCACCGGCTGGCAGGTGGAGGCCATGGACCTGCTGGGCCTGGCCCTGGCCGGGGTGCTGATCTGGCGCAGCCTTCGCCTGCGGGATCCTCTGCGGCTCGCGCTCGCGCTGGTGTTGCTCCACACGACCTACGCCGCGACCCGCGATGCCCTCTACTTTGGCGACTTCGGGCACGCGCCGCCCTACTACGCCATGGCGTTCGCGTGGGTGGCGGGCGGCCTGGCGGGTGACGATGCGTTCGCCTCGTGGCGGGGGATCGCGCCCTTGGGCTGCATGGCCGTGCTCCTGGGGCATCGAATCATGTCAGGGGGCATTACTCCCCTCCCCGGCATGTTGCTCGCGGCCGCGGGGATGCTCGCTGCGGGTTGCCTGGCAGCGCCCCGGATCAGGGAGAGCCTGGCGGCTCTCTTCGTCGGCGTCGCGCTCTTCTCCCTCCGGCCCCAACCGGTGGCCTACCCCCACCTTGGCTATCCTGAGGCGGTACGGTGGGCCCACGAACTGCTGTCGGTACCCCCCGGTGTGGTGTTCTCCGCCGGCCTCATCTCCCGGATGCCTGACGGCACGCCGTTTCCCACCCAGGACCCGGTGCAGGCCATCGTGTGGCCTCGCCATCGACCCGCGCCTCTGGCGGCCCTGCTGACGAGGCCGCCCGACTACCGCTGGCCGTCGAACGAGCCGGTCTATGCCGTCGTGGAAACCGAGCCCCACGGGTGGGGTTTCCCCTACTTCGCCGGCGAAGAGCGGACTGCCCTGATGGAGAGGGTGGTTCGCTGGCTCGCGGAGCGGACGAGGAGTGGAGCGCCGGTCCGCACGGTCGAGTCCACCGGCCGCATGCTGCTGCTCGCGCTGCACGATGCGGAGGAAGGATGCTGACCCTTTCCATCATCATCCCGACCTACAACCGTGGCGACCTGCTCATGCGAGGGGTCAAGGAGCTGGCAATACAGTGCAGCGGCGTGGACGCCCAGATCATCGTGATCGATGACGGATCGGTTGACGACAGCCCCGGCCTGGTGGAACGCTGGGCCGCCGAGTCACGGATGCCGGTGCACGTCATCAGGCAGGAGCACCGGGGCCCTGCCACCGCAAGAAATCGCGGGCTCGACTGCGCCGCAGGACATCTCGTGCTCTTCATGGGCGATGACATCTTCCCGGCGCCCGGGCTGGTGCATGCCCATCTGGCCCACCACCGGCGTTTCCCCTCTCCCGAAGTGGCGGTGCTGGGCCGGGTCACGTGGAGTCCCGACCTTCGGATCACCCCACTCATGCAATGGCTCGAACACGGCGGCCCGCAGTTCTGTTACGACCGGATCGCCGATCCCCTGGCGGTGCCGCCGACCTTCTTCTGGACCGCCAATGTCTCGGCGAAGACCGCATTCGTCAGGGGTGCGGGCGGCTTCTCCCCGCGATTCCCGGACGCCGCGTTCGAGGACGTGGAGCTGGGGGTACGGCTGGCACGGAGCGGCATGGCGTTGCACTATGCGCCGGAGGCGCTGGGGTATCATCACCATGCCGTTTCGCTCCTCCGCAGCCTGGCGCGCATGGAAACGCTGGCGCAGGGGGCGCTGATCGCCAATGACACGATGCCAGGGCTGATCTCGCTGGGGCACGACACCCGGTGGGGCCGGGCGCGTCGCGCTCTGGCCCATGACCGACGCATACTGGCGCTTCTCCGCGCCCTGGCGCCGGTCTGCACCGCGGTGCCGGCATGCAGGGCGACGTATTTCCGACTCGTGCACGATCTCCACTATCGGGCGGCCATCCGCCGACGTGTCCGGGAGGTCTGATGATCTCCATCGTGACGGTGACGTTCAATGCCCGGGAGCATGCCAGGGAGTGTCTGCGGTCGGTCATCTCCGCCTCGCCCATGGCCGGGGACTATGAGCACATCGTTGTTGACAACGCCTCCGGGGATGACACGGCCGGGATGGTGGCCAGGGAGTTCCCGGGGGTCATTCTGGTTCGCAGCGGGGAGAACCTGGGGTTCGCCCGCGGAGCGAATCTCGGCATGCGGCGGGCTCGGGGGGAGCACCTGCTGCTGCTCAACCCGGACTGCGTCCTCCCCGCCGGCGCGGTGGAAGGCCTCGTCCGGTTCATGGACGACCATCCCCGCGCGGGGGCTGTCAGTCCCATGCTGCTGACGCCCGAGGGCCTTCCCCAGATCTCATACGCCCGGTTTCCCCGGCTCGTGCCGCACCTCCTCGGTCTCTCGCCCCTGGGGTGGTTCGTTCCGGGACGTTTCAAGGACACGGGCTTCGGCGGCGTGCCGCCCGCGCGGGAGGAGAAGACCCACCGGGAGGTGGATGCCCCGGCCGGTTCCTGCCTCCTGGTTCGGCGCGCGGCCTACGAATCCACCGGGGGTATGGACGAGCGCTTCTTCACCTACTATGAAGACATCGACTGGGCCTACCGCATGGCGCAGGACGGCTGGCTCCGCTTCTACGTGCCGTCGGTACGGGTGACCCATGACATGGGCGCGACATGGCGGACCCTGCCCGACGGGTTGCAGCTTGCCCGCTCGTACGAGGGCAAGTACCTCTACTTCACCGCCCGCTGCGGACGCCTGGGCGGACCCCTCGTTCGGTGGACCACCGTGTGGTGCGCCCGTTTCAACGTGCTGATCGGCACCATGGCAGCACGGCTGGGCATCCGAGGCGGATCGTGGGGCAGGAAGCTCGCATTCAACTCCGCGCTGCTGTCCGCGCACCGCACCTATCTTCGCGGGAGGGCATGACGGCGCGCTCCACGGGTGAGGCTGAAGGCGGCATGGCGGCACGCGCCGGCCGGCTGCTGGCGATGGCGCGTGACCGCGGCGTGGCAACCACGCTCAACCATGTCGCGGCCGCCATCGCGGTGCGGCGCCGGCCCCGGGTGGTCCGTTCCTGGCCGAGATTCCTGCAATTCGAGGTCACGAGCCGCTGCAACATGGCGTGCGCCCAGTGTTCCCGTTCCACTCTCGGGGTGCCGGCACGGCAGGGGCACATGAGTCTGACCCTGTTCGAGTCGCTGCTCGGGCAGTTTCACCGATATCAGTCGGTGACCCTCCACGGTCTGGGCGAGCCGCTGCTCAATCCCGAACTGCCTGCCATGGTCAAGGCGGTCCGGGCGCGATCCGCCCACGTACGGGTGGGCTTCAACACCAACGGGCTGCGGTTGACTCCGGATCTCGCGCGGAGTCTGGCTGAGGCCGGTTTGGATGAAATCGGCGTCAGTCTGGATGCGGCGTCTTCGGACACGCACCGGGCGGTTCGCGGCGGCGGATTCGAGGAGATCGTCGCTCGCGTGCGTGCCGTCTGCGCCAGCCGTGAGCCACGGCCGGCCATGGCGCTGGCTTTGGTGGTGATGGAGCCCAACATCGGCGAGTTGGTGCAGTTCGTCGAACTGGGGAAATCCTTGGGGGTGGACCGTGTGAGCCTCTGCGACCTCAGCATGAGATGGAGAGCGCAGGGAGCGGACCCCATGGCGGTGCGAAGCCTTGACGCGGCGAGGCAGAACAGCCTGGAGGCGGAGCGCCGGGCCCGGGAGGCCGGGCTTCCTTTCTGGTACACCCGACTTGACAGGGCGCTGTGGCCCGACGCGTTCATCCCCTGCTTTTACCTCTGGGACTATCCGTACATCACATGGGAGGGCCGACTCACGCCGTGCTGCGCACTCCCGTACGCTGAGCACTCGCTGGGTGACCTTCGCGCCACGCCGTTTCGCCGACTCTGGAACGGGCCCGCATATCGCGCCATGCGCGCGGCGCTGGTCTCCGGGCGCATTCCTCCCCCCTGCGCGAACTGCCACCACGCCTCCCCGGAGGGTCCGCCGTGACACGGGAGATCCTTCTGGTGTATCCGGGCAGCCACATGGCCGTCTCTGGGGAGGAGCTCTCGTCGGACCCGGGGCGCAGCCTGCCCATGGGGCTGCTGTTTCTGGCCGCCGCTCTGGAACGGGCCGGCTTCCGGGTGCATCTGCACGATGCGCGCCTTCATGCCAAGGCCGTGACCGAGGCGTGGCTCGCGGAGCATCTGCCTCGCGATCCGGTCTTTCTCGGGATATCGGCGATGACGGTCCAGGTCGCGCACGGCCTCTCGATCGCCCGGCGTGCCAGGGCCCTGGCCCCGAGAGTGCCCATCGTCTGGGGCGGGGCGCATGCGAGCCTCTTTCCCACCACCACGGCGGCAGACCCCGCCGTGGACTGGGTGCTTCCCCGGGAGGCTGATGAAAGCGCGGTGATGCTGGCCCGGGCGCTCACGGACGGCGGCGCGCTGTCGGATATCCGCGGCCTTCTCTCCCGCACCGGCGGGGGCGTCACAACCACCGGCGAGGCGCCGTTGCCCGACGTCGCCACCCTCCCGTCACCGGCGTACCATTTGATCGACCTGACCCGGTATGCCCCGCGACGCATCCCGGACGGAGGCACGGTCATGGGCGTCGACGTGCTGACGTCCCGTGGATGCCCGTACCGGTGCGCGTTTTGCCCCAACGAACTTCTCCTGGGGCGACGATGGCGGAAACGCCCCGTCGACCAGGTCAAAGACGAACTCGATCACCTTCTGGTGACCGGCGCGATCAACCACGTGTGGTTCATGGATGACCTCTTCATCGGTGACACCAACCGTGTGGCCGACATCCTGGATCACCTCCACGGGCGGTACCCCGCCGTCAGATGGGAGGCCAATGTCCGGGCGGACATGTTCCGTGCCGGGCTGGTCGACGCTTCATTCCTGCGATACCTCCGGGAGACCGGGTGCGCCTGCCTGCGCATGGGTGCGGAGAGTGGAAACAACGATGTGCTGGCCCTGCTCCAGAAGGATATCACGGTGGAGGAGACCGAACACGCCGCCGCGGCCTGTCTCGATGCGGATATCGTGCCCCTGTTGTTCTTCATGATGGGCATTCCGGGAGAGAGCCGATCGCAGCTCTTCGACACTCTCGCGTTCATGGCGCGGCTCAAGCGACGGTTCCCCCGCGCCATGGTGTGCGGCCCGGGCCTCTTCCGTCCGTATCCCGGGGGATCCCTGTATGAGAAGGCCTTGGATTTGGGACTCCGCGAGCCGCCGGACCTCGCGGGTTGGGCACGGGAACTGGGCCCGCAGGGCTTCCTCCAATCGGGGAGGTTGCCCTGGATCGAGGACCCCGGCCTCATGGAGGACATTCTGTTCAGTATGTTCTATGTCGAGGAATTCGATCGACTCGGTGACTACCCCCACCCCTGGCTGCGCAGACGGCTCGCCGGCCTGGCCTTCTGGCGCGCGGAACACCGATCCTGGGGGTTTCGGGTCGAAGCGCGACTGCGCCGGCTGGCTCGGAGCATGCGGAGCCGGGCATGAAGCTGGGCATTGACATCCGATGGCTGCACGAGGCGCTGATCAACGTGCCTTTGTTTGCCGCCGAGGCCGACGATCTGCAGGTCCCGGGCCCGTCCGGGGCCCAGTCAGGCAATCTGGGCGGGGTCGGGCGATACCTGGACGAACTCCTCCCGCTTCTGGCGTCCCGGCTGCACGAGGCTGAGTGCCTCTTCTGCGTCCTGGAGGATCAGGCGATTCCGGCGCACATGGCGGATGTGTGGCCCCGGGCTCGGATGGTGGGGCTTCCCGCCCGCTGGAGGCCCCAGGGAAACGCTCTCGGTCTCCTCGCCAATGTGGCGGCGTGGCGCGTGCGTCGGGCGTCCAGTCGAACCCTGGCGCCGCTGGGACTCGACGTGTTCCTCAGCCCTCAACAGTTGGTGGTGCCCGGCACTGCATGGGCGCGCCACCACGCCGTGGTGTGCCATGATCTGGCCTTCCTCCAGCGCCCGGACCTGTTCTTCCGTTCCGGCACGGTACCGCCGTCTTACCGCGCCCACTACCGTGCCCTTGCCCGGGCGGAACAGCTCATCGCGGTGTCGGAGCGCACGGCGACCACGCTGGTCGAGATGCTCGGCGTCGATCCCGAGCGGATCACCGTGACGCTGGAGGGCATCAATTCCGCTTTCACGCCAGACGGGCCGGCCTTCGCGCCGGGGTGGCCCTATGCCATGTGCGCCGGCAGCGCGGGACCGGGGAAGAACGTTCCTGTGGTGGTAGAGGGCTGGGTCCGGGCACGCCGGCACGGGGAGCCGCTGCGACTGCTCCTGGCGGGGGCGCCGCGGGAGCGGGTCCGCGAACTGGCGGCGGGCTGTGCGCCGGGGGACGCAGCAGCGATCCATCGAGTAGCGGCACCGGGCGATGCCCAGCTCGCCGCGCTCTACCGGGGGGCCTCGATGTTGCTCATTCCGTCGCTGGTGGAGGGCTTCGGCCTTCCGGCACTCGAGGCCATGGCCTGCGGATGTCCCGTGATCACCGCCCACGGCACTCCCATGGCGGACATGGTGGGCGCGGCGGCCCTCGTGGTGGCGCCGGATCGCCCCGATGAGCTTCGTGATGCCATCGTGCGTCTCTCCGGTGACGATGCGCTACGGCGACGGCTCATCGATGCCGGAAGGCTGGCGGTGGCCGGCTACACATGGGAGAGGACCGCCGACCTCACTGCCGCGACGATCCGCAGTCTCGCCGCCCGGCCCGGTCGCTTCACGCAGTGATCATGCTATGCTCGCGAGGTGAGCGGTGGCGAGTCTCGCATGAACCGCACCCCGTGAACTGATCTCTCCCATGCTCCCCTACATCGCGGCCGGCTTCGGATTGGGGCTCTTGCTGTATCCCTGGCTGAGTCCCGCCCAGGGCATCCTCTCTCTGTCTCAGGAAATGGCCCGCCAGTTCGTACTGTTGGGGATCACGTTGTTCATCGCCGCGAATGTGAAGGGTGCCCTCGCCCTCAAGCGCATTCCCATCTGGCTGCCGGCGTGCATTGCCGCACTCGCCGCCCTGCTGGTGCGGAGCACGGTGCTCGCCGGGCTCCCGTTTGTTCCCGGTGATGAGGACGAGTATCTCTTCCAGGCCCGTATCTTCGCCCGCGGGCACGTCACGGCGCCCGCTCCTCCGCATGCGGAGCGATTCTGGGCGCCGGGCATTCTGATCCACGGAGCGCGCTGGTTCGGGCACCACCAACCGGGCCACAGCCTCCTTCTGGCCGCGGGCGTGGTGCTGGGAATCCCGGGCATCATCCCTGCGGTTTCGACCGGACTCACGGTCCTGCTCCTGTCCATGACCGCGCGGCGGCTGGCCGGACCGGATGCGGGAGCACTGACCGCCCTGCTGGCTATGACGAGTCCGATGCTGCTGCTCACCGGCGCGACTCTGGTCAGCGAGACGACCTCACTGCTGGCGGTGGCCGCCATCTTCTGGCTCGCGGTCGCCGAACCATTCGGGAGGAGGTCCTTGCTCCTGGCGGGCCTCATGGTCGGGTGGTTGTTGAACGTCCGCCTCATGACGGGGATCAGCGCGGGGCTGGCGACAATGGTCCTGCTGGGCGCACGCTTCCGGTTCCTCCTGCCGGGGATCGGCGTGGGAATCGCCGGCATGATGGCCCACAAC
>JALOPK010000310.1 GCA_025453925.1 Candidatus Eiseniibacteriota bacterium
CCTCGCCGTACACGCCACGCCCGGCTGTCGACGCACTCGAACCGTGCACCCCGTTTGTGGTGCCCGTCGTCGGCGTCGATTCGCCGTACACGCCGGTACCCTCGGAAGAATTGCTCTCTCCGTGAACCCCGCGGGTTGTGCCAGATGACGGCTGCGCCCACCCATACACCCCGGTGCCAGAAACCGAGTAACTCGCACCCTCCACTCCCTTGGCCTCACCGGTTGCAGCCCAGCTTCGTCCGACCACGCCTTCTCCATTCGTTGCTTGCGATTCGCCCTGTACTCCTCGGGCTCCCTCAGCCCTTACGCCAACACCACCAGCCAGGGGAGCAGTGAAGAATCCTCCGTAGCTACTCCCATCGCCGTAGACTCCGTGGTAGCCCCTTCCATAGACACCAACTCGGAAGCCACCGGACCCCTCAACGGCCTCTCCTCGCAACGCCATTGCGTCTCCTACGGCTCTGGTGTTCAGCACCGAGAGCGTTACCGGCTCCTCGGACCCGCTTACCAGGGTCCCCGGCACCAGACCGCTGGCCATGTAGGCATACGCGGCAGACGCCAACTGCTGCCGGGGGCTCTGGTCAGCCCCTGCAAAGGTCACCAGGAGCCAGTAGTCTGCGTCGAAGGCCAGGCTCAGTGCGGGCTGAGGGCTCGCTCCCAATAAGACGCTGAAGATCCCGCCGGCCACCGCAACATTCTGGTTTCCACTGTCCCAGAGCATGGTGCCTGCGGCGGCCGCGTCGTAGATCCTGAATCGCAGGGTATAGGTATTGTCCGCGACGGGGTTTCCCGACCCGTCCGTCACCTTGCCCTGGTAGCTGATGACCTGTGGAATCTCGGCCTGCCCGATGGCGGGCACAGCCGCGAAGATGGCGAAGAAGACCATGGCGGTCATGAGCACGAGTCGTTTCATCGTGAACCTCCCGAATGATTCGTGGCCTCGAAATCGTTGCATTCCATCGAGGGCGCCGGTGATCCTTGTCCTGCGGCATGGTGGTCGGCCGCGGCACGCGCACAACGCGGCCAACTCTCTGCCGATCGCGCGCTCTCAGGGGCGGCCGGGGCGCACAGTGCCGAGGGGGGAGTGCAGGGCCGAAACGCCTTCACATCTCCCATGGCACGGCCTGGCCGCTTCGCCATCATGCCCGTCACTCGGCTTCGATCTCCGTGATCAGGCCCCTCTTGGCCAGAGGGATGTTGGCGCCGAAGTCAAACTCGCCGGCGGTGTTGGACGCCGGCGATGCCTGACTGGCGTTGCGGGCGATGCCCCGGAAAAAGTAGTTCGTGGTTTCGTTGCCGACACCGGCGGTGAAGTCATACTGGGTTGTTGGCACCGATACCGTCTGCCAGGGAGCACCCGAAGGAGTGAAGAATGCCGAGGTGCTTCGGTAGAGGTCGTAGAAGGTCGCGCCAGTGATGGCACCCCATGAGAGCCGGGCAGTGGTGGGGTTGAGCTGCACGATGCTCAAGACCATCGGCATGAGGCCTCCCCCTCCTCCGGTCGCGGCATGCCAGAACCCATGGTGGGTCTGATACGCCCCGCCGGAGGAGCCTCCCACCGGGGAACTCTGACCCGTAGTGCCGGTGACCACATAGGAACCACCGGTCATCCTGACACCTCCTCCGGCTATCACCGAGGGATGGACGACATACTGGGCGCCGGCACTCGCTACCATGGCCAGCAGCAACGGCACCGACAGGACGAGATGCTGTCTCACCATTCACCTCCTTGGCTGAGGGACAGCCTCGCATGTGTTTCTATTGACCCGTGCGATGACCTCGGAGCCTGCCGGAGGCCACCCGCACGTGTCACCGAGAAGAATAGCGCGGACCGCTCCGATTTCTCTCCGATTCGCCGATACGCTTCGTCCCGCACCTGTGGGGAAAACGATGGGACAGGACGATTGGGACGGTGGCAGGATCGAGGCTCCCTGGGGCTACACGTGAATGAAGGGCAACTATTCTAATGTTAGAATAGTTGCCCGGGGTGAGCGGACAGCTCAGGAACGGAAGCCTGTGGAACTCCAGAGAGGTAGCGATGGGGTCAGCATCCCTCGTTCACAGGTGGTGTGGCTCCGGTGGCGCCCCGACGGGCTGACCGGAATGTCGATCTGAGATCCGCGCCTCGGTAGGACCCACAACCTTCGCGTGCGCAACCTATGGTGTCCGCACCATTACCCGTACCCGCATCCCCTCCATGCGACGAGGCTCGGGCGTCACGTGAAGCTGCGCATCCTCATCCGTCTGCTGGCAGTGATTGTCATGCACTGCGGCGGTGCCCCGCGACCGCACGCGCGCGGTGGGCATTGCGGCGGAAAGGCCCCTCAAGGCGGGGCCAGAAGCGAACCGATCAGAGTCTCCAGGGATGCCCGTTCCCCCGCCGCGCATGCCGCATCGTAGGCTTCGGGAGGCAGTTCTGCCCGGAGGCCGGAAAGGACCCTGGCCGCGCGGTCTCGGGTCTGAACCTCGGTGGATGGGTGGGTGGCCGCATGGGAGGCAAGCTCGGTGGCTCGGGAGACATTGCCCTGGGCACGGTACCAGACGGCCCACGTCAGCAGGATGTCCGCGGTGAGAGGATCTGCTTGCAAGCCGGATGAGAGCGCCAGTGCCTGACGAAGGGCGCCGAGGGCGCCCTCCGGATTCGACCGTGCCAGTTGCGCGTCGGCAAGCCCCTGCAGTGACAGAGCAAGACCCCACTGCTCCCCGATGTCCTCGAAGATACCGACGCTCTCCGCGCACCGCTCCGCGGCTTCGGAGGAATCCCCCAGGGCGAGTGCCACCGATCCCAGGCTGTTCAGAATGTAGGCGGTGCCGCTTCGATCACCGGTCTGGCGGCCGATGACGAGGCTCTGCTCCAGCAGGTCCCTGGCGTCGAATTGGCGCCCCTGCGCCAGGGCGATATCCCCCAGGACGCTGAGGCAGAAGGCCTGACCCTCCAGCGACCCGGTCTTGCGTTCCAACGCCAAAGACTCCTCCAGGGCCGGAATCGCGGCGGCATAGTCACCCTGTTTGTAGGCGATATTGCCGAAGTTGGCCAGAGCCAATGCATAGAGCTGCGTGTCACCCAGCGTTCTGGTGGAAGCCACACCCTGCTCGTAATAGTGCCGCGCCTCGGCGGCCCTCCCCAGCGAGTCCAGCGCGTTGGCCAGGTTGTTCATGCAGCTGGCGGCGCCAATCTGGTCATCGAGCTGTCGGCTGAGAGCCAGGCTCTCGCGATGGAACCGGACGGCATCGGTGTACCTCCCCTGGGCGCAGGCGACGTTTCCCA
Source organism: Candidatus Eiseniibacteriota bacterium (assembly GCA_025453925.1). Lineage (GTDB taxonomy): Bacteria > JAFGKV01 > JAFGKV01 > JAFGKV01 > JAFGKV01 > JAFGKV01. Next base: position 3,269 of record JALOPK010000310.1, read on the forward strand.
GATCCTGAAGGCACCGTGCGATTCCCCACGTAGTGCCAGACGCCCGCTCCAGCTCCAACGCATCACGGTGCCGGACTTCAGCCTCCTCGTAGCACCCGGTGAGGCGGGCGACGTGGCCCAGCTCGCCCAGAGCCATGGCCTGGCCCCTGCGGTCGCGGTCTTCCCGGAATCGCGCCAACGACGCGTTGAGCGCTGCCGCGGCTTCTTCGAACCGGCCTATGCGAAACAAGAACCGGCCATGGTGCGCGTGCAACAAAGCCGCCAGCCGGGACCCGCCTTCGCCAGGAATGGGCAAATCCCGGGCGCCCACCATCTCCGCGGCGCTGCGGAACACTTCTTCCGCATCGTGAAAGCGGCCGCGGGCCAGATAGTAGAGAGATAGACCCGGCACATACTGTTCCATGAGGGGTTCGTCCTGCATCTCGGCGGCCCACAGGAAGCACTGGCTCATGTTGGGAATGGCGGCATCGAATGCTTCAAGAGTCGCCCGTTGCGAGCCTCCCTTCAGCCCCGGCTCCCATTCGGCCGCCAGCCGGGCGTAGGCTCGGGCGAAACGCCGGCGGACCTGGTGTGCCTCCTGGGGAATACCCGCCAGCTTGCCCTCAGCGTAGTAGGTGATCATCGGGTGAAGCTTGATACGGCCCGGCGTGGGCTGATGCACGAGTCCCTTGGCGGCCAGGGATTCAAGAACGGAATGACCTGCGTCGATCCCTGCGGCGGCGATGTCCCATGGGCAGCTCCCCTTGCACAGTGCCAGCGCGCGAAGCGCGCGGCGTTCTTGCTCCGAGAGACTCCCCCAGGATCGATCGAACACCGCCCGCATACTGCGATGTCGCTCGGGGATTCCGGCTTCTTCGGTGTGGAGGAAGTCCAAATCAGATTCGATCTCCGCGGCGATTTGCGCGCACGACATGATGCGTACCCGCCGCGAGGCCAACTCGAGGGCCAACGGAAGACCGCCCAGCATGCGGCAGATCTCTGCGATGAAGGGCATGTCATCCTCGCGCAGGCTGAACCCGGGGTGAGTCCGCCCCACGTTCTCCAAGAACAGCTGCACCGCCTCCGATCGATCAAACTCATCGCGATGGGCCCCAACCGGGCTGGCCAGGCCCTCCAGTTCGATCGTCCATTCGAGGCTGATGCCCAGCCGTTCACGGGCGGTGGCCAGGATACGCACCCCCGGCGCACGCTCGAGAATGGTTGTGAACCAGTCCAGTCCGCCACG
>JALOPK010000311.1 GCA_025453925.1 Candidatus Eiseniibacteriota bacterium
GGGGCGACCGTCGGAGTGGAACTGCGCACGTATGTGGGTATCGCCCTGAGTCACTCGTACGACGGGGGCTGGACTTGGTCTGAGCCCATCAAGGTCGCGGGGGAAGTCGGAGTGGATGAGTACTTCTCACGCCTTGTCCCGACCACGACATGGGTGAGCGGCGCGGATAGCGGCCATGCGTACGTGCTCACCATGCCGACGGGGGGATCAGATGGCCCGCTGGACATGATTCGCGTTCCCTACCCCGCCGCACCAGGTGTGGAGGTGATGGCCTCAATCGCCGGGGGACAGCTCCAGCTTGTCTGGTCGCCCGCGAACCAGGCTTCGGCCTACTGGGTCTACGGTGCCTCCGGCCTGCCGTGGTTCGTGCCTGGCATGTCCCCGGGGTATGCGCACCGAGTGGCGGTAGTCGCCCCTCCGGCCACGACGTGGTCGAGCGCCAATGGCATCGGTGATCCTGACGCCAACTGGACCTACCTCGTGATGGCCGTGACGACAACCGAACAGGTGTTGGCCATCTCCAACCGTGTGGGTGAGCAGGACTACGGGTGCGACATCCCGTAGATGCTTCGATTCAACTCGGAGCGCGACCTCGCATTCCCATCAATGGTCGGATCGATGCGACACACGCGCCGGCGATCCGACAGACAAGGAGTGAACCATGAAAGGATACTGCGTGGTCCTCGGTCTGGGTCTGGCATTCACGGGCTACGCGTCGGGGCAGGTCCTGCACACCATCGAGTCGATTGATCCGCTGATTGGTGGCGAGTTCGGCTTCTGCGTCGCCCCGCTTGGCGACATCAACGGAGATACCCACGACGATCTTGTCGTCGGCGCCCCCTTTGACGGGGTCTCGAACACCGGCCACGCGCACCTCTTCAGTGGCGTGAACGGGTCGTGACAGTTTCGCCTCTATCGCTGCGCTCCGTTTCGTGGACGCACGGTTCGTCTTTGCACGGGACGCGCATCGCCGGTGTGCCCGGGACCCCGCCGAGTAGCTGATCCCTCCACAGTCCTCCCCTCTCCGGCCGTTCGTCATCCCCGTATGTGTCGTCAGAAGGTACATCTGCACGATTCGGTTCTCCCCCCGGGCATGTGGCCTCCGCCGCTGATCTGGCACACTCACGACCTCACCCTAGGCAGCTCCGCATGCCGTGCCCGGCCATTGGTTTCGGTAGTCTTGACAAGGAAGCACAGTCGGCTATCGTGGCTATCTTGTCGTGTCCCTTGTGGGCCGCCGCACTGCTCGAGATCGGGAGGAAAGGTCATGCACGGACGCCAAGGTTCCGGGGCTCCTCCGCGCCACACTCCATTCGCCGCGCTCTCAGAACTCACATGTGTTCTCGTGGCGCTGTCCGCCACGGCCCTCGCCCAGACCTGGGAGATCGAGGTGGTGGACTCGGCGGGGAGTGTGCCCAATGTGGGCACGTACACCTCGCTCGCCTTAGACAGTGCGGGAGGGCCCCACATCAGCTACTACGGAGGCGGGTTGAGGTTCGCCTCCCGCGACGCCTCGGGGTGGCACGTGGAGATGGCGGATACCACGGGGGCCGCAGGCCAGCACAGTTCACTGGCCCTGGACGGTGCAGGCGCTCCCCACATCGGTTACTACGGCAGCTACCATCTGAAGTACGCCTGCCGCACTGCGTCGGGCTGGCACGTGGAGACCGTCGACGCCGCGTTGTACGTCGGCAAGTATGCCTCGCTTGCGCTGGACACGGCGGGTTGGCCACACATCAGCTACTGGGATTGGCCGAACGCCGACCTCAAGCACGCGTGGCGCGACACCTCAGGCTGGCATCTGGAGATCGTTGACGCGACGGGAGACGTGGGCTACCACACGTCCCTTGCGCTGGACGGTGAGGGGTGGCCGCACATCAGCTACCAGGCGGGCACGCCGGAGTTCGATCTGAAGTACGGGCACCGCGACGCGTCAGGCTGGCACATCGAGACCGTGGACGCGACAGGGTTCCAGGGCTACCACACCTCGCTGGATCTGGACGACTCCGGGTTTCCCCATATCGCCTATGGCGACATGAGTACCTCCGACTTGAGATACGCGCGACGCGACGCCTTGGGGTGGCACATCGAGACCGCGGACGCGATGGGAGACGTTGGCCAGTACAACTCGCTTGCGTTGGACGCATCGGGCCACCCCCACATCAGCTACTGCCGGGATGCCTCGAACTCAGACCTCAAGCACGCCTGGCGAGACGCGTCGGGGTGGCACACCGAGTTCGTAGATGGCGCGCGCGCTGAGTATACGTCGATTGCTCTGGACCGCGCAGGGCTCCCCCACATCAGCTACCACGCGGACATCGGTCTGAGGTACGCGAAGTTCGTGTCGACAGGCGGCGAGACACCCCTCGTGGAACCGATGGTGATAGGTCTGCTATCGGTCTCGCCCAACCCGTTCACTTCTGCGATTTCGCTCACCTACTCGTTACCACAACCAGGGGCTCAACATCTCGCTCTCTATGACGTTCTCGGCCGGATGATTGCCGTGCTGAAGGATGGCTTCAGTTGTGAAGGCACCCAGCAGGTGACATGGAGCCCTAAGGGCGTGCCCGCGGGAGCATACCTGCTGAGGCTCTCGGTGGACGGTACGGCGAGTGCGACGCAGCGAGTGGTCTACGTGAGGTAGGGGCATGCTGTAGCGTAGCTCGCAAGGAGAGTCACCGAGGCCCGACATGTGACAGTTTCGACTCTATCGCTGCACTCTGTTTCGCCAACGCGCGGTCCGTCTTTGCGCGGGTCGGGCATCGCCGGCGCGCCCGGGACCCCGCCGAGTAGCTGATCCCTCCCCGGTCCTCCCCTCTCCTGCCGTTCGTCATCCCTGGATGTGTCTTCAAAGGGTACATCTCCACGATTCGGTTCTCCCGCCGGGCATGTTGTCCCCGCCGCCGATCTGTCACACTCAAGACCCAACCCCAGGCAGCTACCGGGATTGACAAGAACCCATGCTTCGGGTAGTCTTAGAATGACGGTGGCATCCAGATCTGTGCGATGTGTGCGGCTATCCGCGCGGGGCAGCGACAGGCGCGATCCGAACACGGTCGAGAGAAGCGTGTCACGTACTCGAAGTCGTATTGCCGCCAGGTCGAGTGAAGGGAAACACAACGGTATGAGAACAACAGCAGACAAGGTGGTCGCTGAGGCTCTTGAACTGCCGCCCCAGGCTCGGGCGTTCGTTGCCGAGAAGCTCATCGAGAGCTTGGATCTGATCCCCGGGGAGGAGCTTTCCCCTGCGTGGCGCAAGGAGATTCAAGCCCGGTGTCGGGAGGTAGACGAGGGTGTTGTCGAACTCCGCGACGCGGCAGAGGTGTTCGCCAAGGCATACGCCGCTCTGGAATGAAACCCGTCCGCTTTCATCCTCAGGCCGGCGAGGAGATGGTCCGCGCTGCAGCCTGGTACGAAACACGGCAGAGAAACCTCGGGAAGCGCTTTCTCTCCTCCGTGTAAGGCGCGCTCAACAGGATCCAACTCAACCCTGAGCTCTACCCGCGAGTCGCAGATGATGTGCAGCGCTGCCTCACGAGGCCATTTCCCTTCGGTGTCCTTTTCCGGATCAAGCAAGACATGATTGTCGTAGTGGCGGTCATGCACCTCCACCGAGATCCGGACTACTGGAAGAATCGGCAACTCGAACCATAGGTGCACTCCGCACACCACTGTTCAGTGTGGGGTACCTGAGAGGGTCTGGCAACCTTTGATGGTCCCTTCTGTTTCCGACAAACGGAGATGGGAGAACTTGAGGGCAGGTGTGAACGCAGACTCCAAGGCACGTTTGTCCAGAAAGCACATAGCTCAGCACTCGGGTTCATACCCACGGTCCCGCACCGAGAGCGCAGGAGCGACGGGTCAGCGGGCGTGCGAGGAGGGCAGATATCCGAAATGATATCTCACCGATCGAGCAATCCGCCGGCTGGCGGACTCGGGATCCAACGGCGGTCGAATGCGATCGCATGAGTGAATACGAGTCCCAAGTCGTCTACGTGCCCACTCCACCGCGCAGACTCTCGTTCGGCAACTTCGGAACCGGCGCCTGCGGCTCCCCGCAACTTGGCATTTTACCTACGTCCGTAGGCCGTGCTCCCCAGAAGCCATTCGGTCAAATGGGCTGACCCAATTCCCCCGCTCGCAGGCACCCTCTCTGTCACGTCTCAAGACCTGACCCTAGGCAGCTCCGGGGGAGATCGAGGGCCGAATGCCGCGAACCGGAGGCCCGGCCAGCTATGGAATGCTCGCGGCGTAATCAAACTCGCCGGCACGGTTCGAGCGGGCGAGTTCCTGCCCGGCGGCGTCAACGGCGATGATCATGTACGTCCAGTTGCTATCGGGATCTCCAGGCGCGGCGTCCGTTGACCAGGCGACCGCCGAACCGTCCAGAGTCTCAATGCGATGTACATAGGGCGGCACGAGTCCGGGCGGGAAGAACGGGTGCCCCAATGCCCCGTACACCCAGAACCCGTCGGCGCCTCGTGCGGGTGA
>JALOPK010000312.1 GCA_025453925.1 Candidatus Eiseniibacteriota bacterium
CCTCAGGACGGCGGCGTGCTCAGGCCTCTGGGCACCAAGGGCGTAGGGATCGAGGGGCGGGGTGTCGTCGACGAAGTCGTCGGGGGGCGGCGGCTCGTCGTAGACGACCGAGAACTCTCCCGGGGGCCGTGCCGGCGGCCCCCGCGGGCCTTGGTGCCAGCGGCCCAGGTGGCGCAGAATTTCTTCGATCACCTCGGGGTCGGAGATGAAACTTATGATGCGCAAGCGGCCGCTGCAGTGCTTGCACCTGAGGGGATCGGACCCAAAGACGCGGCCGATGAGCTTGGCCCAGGTGCGGCGGCGGGGCGTGACGAAGGTGCTCGACGTGGTCTCGGACGGGGAGGGGGCCGCCTGGGTGGCGGCGCCTCGACGCGCGGTCGAGGACGCCGCTCCGTAGTAGCGAATCCGCACCTCCCAGCGTGCGGGAGACCGATCAGTCAAATCCAGCCCATGAGCAAGATCGGCGGGCTGAGTTCACCGTCACGCACCCTTTTCATCCGTTGAGCGGGAAGGTCCTGACCGTCGTCGTTCACACGAAGAACTGGGGTGAGGACCGAGTCTTCTTCTACACGGACGAGAAGCAACTGAGGTCGATTCCTTGCCGCTGGACCAGTCTTGCGGCCCCGGACGACTTCCAGACGATTGCCGGCAGGAGGGTCCTTTTCCGCCCTGACGACTTGTGGCGCTTGGCCGAACTCATCGAGGAAATCGAGCGCCGTCGACGAGGTGAGGCTTCAGGCGAGGCCAGGGAGGTGTAATGGTAATTTCGCCTTTAATGCTAGCCTTATTATGCCGCTACATGCTGCGCCCACATTTGCTACTAGTGGGCCGAAATCGACTAGAATGCACATTTTTGCGGGATTCACTGCTTGACAGACCGTCTATTAGGGGACATAATTATCAAGTCACTGACCTCACGCGGGAGGACCATCATGAAAAGACCCGAGAATGCCAAACGAGCCGCGTTGCGGAAGTGTGGCGCCCTGAACCCCAGCCCCGAAGCCGTCGTCGACCCCCTCTTCCAGGAATCCGACTTCTTCGATGCAGAAGATCTCGTACAGGTGAAGTACGAGATGCTCCGCCGCGTCCGTGCCGACCACACGACGGTCAGCCAAACGGCTCGAGCCTTTGGCTTCTCTCGCCCGTCCTTCTATCAGTCGCAGGCCGCCTTCAAAGCCCATGGTCTCACGGGCCTCGTTCCCCGGAAGCGCGGCCCGCGACAAGGCCATAAGGTGACCCCGGCCGTCGTGGCATATCTCACGGAAGTCCTGGAGCGGGATGGCCCCACGGACTCCCTGGCACTGGCCGGGCTCCTCCGACAACAGTTCGGTCTCTCCGTGCACCGGCGCACGATCGAGCGTGCCCTCGCACGTAAAAAAAAACCGCAGTGACCAACGCGCCATGGCACCCGATGCCCCTTCCCCCTGCAGCGTAACCGAGGAAGACGCCGTGCACGTCTACGAACAGCTCCGACAACGCGCGCTGGAGAATCCCGCACAGAGCGATGGCCAGCTCGGGCGTGCGGTGCTTGCCACACGCGGCATGGCCGCATGGCTCCTGGCCCTCCCCTCTATCGCCCCCATCGAAGGAAGAAGGAAACCCCCGATGCACTGCGCATGCGGGAAGGAGCTGGAACGCGACAAGACGGCGTTTGTCCAGATATTGACGAACATGGCTCTTGCTGTTGCGAGGTGAAACTATGAACGCGGAATTCTCTCGAAAGATCACCGAAGAACATCTCTCCCGAGAGGCATTTCTCTACGTCCGACAGTCCACTCTCCGGCAGGTTTTTGAGAACACGGAGAGCACGCGACGCCAGTACGCCCTCCGAGATCGCGCGATGGCTCTCGGGTGGTCGCAGGACAAGATCCACGTGATCGATTGCGATCAAGGCCACTCCGGGGCGTCGACCGCCGATCGCGAGGGCTTCCAACAACTTACTGCCGAGGTCGGCATGGGCCGCGCGGGCGTCGTCATCGGCCTGGAGGTCTCTCGCCTCGCGCGGAACTGCTCGGATTGGCACCGTTTGCTGGAGATCTGCGCGCTGACCGACACGCTCATCCTTGACGAGGACGGCATCTACAATCCGGGCGACTTCAACGATCGACTGCTCCTTGGACTGAAGGGGACCATGTCCGAGGCGGAGCTCCATACCTTGCGGCTGCGTCTTCGCGGCGGGATCATCAACAAGGCGCGACGCGGTGAACTGCGGTTCCGCCTGCCCGTCGGTCTCGTCCACGACGAGGGGAACGTGCGGATTGACCCGGATTCCCAAATCCGCGACACCGTGCAATTCTTCTTCGACAGCTTTCGCCGTACACGATCGGTGCTCGGCGTGGTACGGCTGTTCCGTTCGAAGAACCTCCTCTTTCCCCAACGCGCACAAAACGGCCCTCAGAATGGATCGGTGTATTGGAGCCCGCTGTGCCATAGTCGAGCGCTCTCCGTGCTGCACAATCCACGTTATGCGGGTGCATACTGCTACGGCCGGTCCCGACGCCGACGCGGAGGCACTCCCCACCAACGCGGAAAACTCCCGAAGGACCAATGGCTTGTATTCCTCCCTGAAGCGTATCAAGGATACATCTCCTGGAAGGAATACGAGGAGAATCAGCAAGTGATTGCCGACAACGCCCAACGCTTCGGCAAGGAGCGCGAAAAAGGGCCGCCCCGCGAAGGCCCGGCGCTCCTGCAGGGCATCGTGCTCTGCGGACGCTGCGGCAGACGGATGAAGGTCAGGTATTATGGTGGCGCGACCGACAGGTTTTACTACGTGTGCGCATCCGAAGCTGAGAAGCATGCGGCGAGGACCTGCCTGGCCGTCCCCGGACACGCGGTCGATGCGGCCATCGCCAGCGTGGTCTTGGAGGTCGTCACTCCCGCGGCGTTGCACGCAGCACTCGACATTCAGGAGGAACTCTGCGCTCGCAAGCATGAGGCCGAGTCGCTACGCCGGCAGGTCGTGGAACGTGCCCGCTACGATGCGGAACTCGCCAGGCGGCGATACATGCGCGTTGATCCGGACAACCGTCTTGTGGCTGATGCACTCGAAGCGGAATGGAATGGGAAGTTGCGTTTGTTTCGGGACGCGCAGGACGACTTCGAACAGCGACAAGAGGGCGAAACCTCTCGGCTCACCAGCGAGCAAACCCAGCGCGTGTTGCAGCTCGCAACCGAGTTCTCCCGGTTGTGGAAGGATCCGACCATACCTCACGTCGAGCGGAAACGAATGGTCCGTCTGCTCATCGAGGATGTGGCGCTCGCCAAGGGAGACGCTCTCAGCATCCAAGTCCGGTTCAGGGGAGGAGCCCTACGGGTACTGGAAACGCCCCTTCCGAAGAGCGCCCCTGAGCTGCGGCGCACACCCGATGCCATCGTCCAGGAAGTCGATCGACTGCTGGAGCACCACACGGACTCCCAGATCGTCGCCATCCTGAACCAAAAGGGGTTGCGTACCGGCACAGAAAAGGAATTCTCGATCCCTTCCGTACGGAGGATCCGCATGGCGCATGGATTGAAAACGCAGCGCGAGAGGCTCCACGTCGCCGGCCTGTTGACGACATTAGAAATGGCGGCCATACTGGGAATCAACCGTGGGACCGTCAATGCATGGCGACGCCGAGGCAAACTCGTGGGATACCGCACCAACGATCATGGCGCCTGCCTCTACGAGCCGCCGAGCCCGGAGCTCCTCAAGAGGGGTCGGCTGATATCCGGCTCAGAATCAGTGTCTGGCGCCAAAGTGCCGCATGAGGTGTAGTATGAAGCACACGTCGGTATGTGGAGGAGCACGCGCACCAGGAACTCCAGGGGGTCATAGACCTCGATGTCCCGGCCGCGTGCGGGGTGGGGTTTGCCGCGGTAGACGACCTTGGCGTCGCCCCGTTCGTAAGCCATGCGTTCGAGGGAGATGGGTGGCTTGAGGAGATAGCAGGACAGGCGGTGGAGGGTGTCGCGGTCGCCTTCGGCGGCCGCCACAGAAGAGTCGACTGAAAAACCAGAGTGTTCCCAGGAAGCGAACTTTCGAGCGGTCTCTTCGGTGAGGCGGCGCTTGCGGACGAGCATGGCCAGGACGGCGTGGCGGAAGAGCTCCTCCAGGGGCGCGAAGTCCAGGTCCGCCGGGGCGCGGTGGAATGTGCCGTGGCGGTCCTTGATGCCGAGCGAACACAGGGCATGGATGTGCGGGTGGGGATTGGCCCCGCTCGATCCGAAGGTGTGGACGGCGGAGACGAAGTACGGGACGCCGTCGACGCCGGGGAAGTGGGCGGCCAGAAAGCGGGCCGTGACGCGATAGGCCTCGCCGCTGAGGTCTCCCAGGAGGGCGTGCTCCCGGAGGAAACCTCCGCGCAGGTGCTTGGGTATGGCATAGACGTTCATGCGGTACGGGAGGTCCGGGAGCACGTTCTCGACCACATGGTCGGCCCATTCGGCTCTGCGGCGCGCGTCGCATGAAGGGCACAGCGATCGTTGCTTGCAGGAATACGGTAGG
>JALOPK010000313.1 GCA_025453925.1 Candidatus Eiseniibacteriota bacterium
CCGGCTCGAATTCACGGTGGCGCCCAATAGGGTGGTCGGGCTCAGAGGCGCGTTCGAACTGGTCAACGATGGTGATCCGCGGCAGGTCATTCTGGTGGGTACCGCGGAGTTCAGCGACAGCGTCGGCATGGCGGACCTGCGCGCCGAGGCCCGCCTTCTGATGGACGGCGCCGTCGTTCCGCTGACCTGGGAGGCCGGCCCGAGAGCGTTCACGTTCCGATCGGGGGCCGTCCCCCGGGGGGACCAAGTGCGATCCTTCTCCCTGCGCCTGCCGGCGGCGGCCTTTGCGCTGGAGAACGAGTTCCTGTACACCACTGAGCTGCGATCACTGAGCGAGTTGGGAATCGCCCAGGTGACGACAGGCAGCGACGAGCAGGAGCCCCGGATCAGCGTGCACTTCATCGACCCGCTGTCCGAGACGCAGGACCTGGCCGCCTACATCGCCATCGAGCCCTATCTGGAAACAAAGGTGAGCGCCGTGGGCAAGACGCTGCACATCACCGGCCCCTTCGACCGGGAGACCCGCTACACCCTGGCGGTGCGGCAAGGAATCATGAGCCGCTGGAACACGACCCTCCGCGAAAACTACGTGCGGGAGATCGTCTTCGGCGACCAGCCTCCCCAGCTTGCCTTCCTGCAGACGGGCGCCTTCCTCCCGTCGAAAGGGGCGCGGACCATCGGGTTCCGCACGGTCAACGTGCGCAGGGTCCGCGTGAACGTGCTGCAGGTCTTCGAGTCGAATCTGGGCCAGTTCCTGCAGGAGTACGACCTCACCTCCGCCACTACCCGCGGCGAGTTCTGGGGCGACATGAACCGGGTCGGCGTCAGCGTGGCGGCGGAGACCCTGGAGATCGGCGGCGCCCGCAACAACTGGGTGCAGAGCACCCTCGATCTCTCGCAATTGCTGCAGAAGCACGACAAGGGTCTCTTCGTCGTGGAACTCTCCATGGGCAAGCGCGATGTGATGTATACCTGCGCCGACGTGGAAGGCTGGATCCCTTGGGACAGCCCGTGCAGCGACGGCTACTACTACAGCCACGGCACCGTGACCAAACCGGTGGTGATGTCGGACATCGGCCTTCTTGCCAAGCGTGAGGGAGACCGGATGCTGGTCGCCTCGACCCATTTGGGCGACGCGAAGCCCCTGCCCGGCGTGAAGGTGACCCTGTTCTCTTATCAGAGCCAGCCGATGGAGATCCATCTCACCGACGCCGCGGGCGTTGCCACGTTCGACTCCACGGGGGGATTCTTCCTCCTGGGCGAGTGGAACGGTCAGAGGACCGCACTGAAGTTCAGTGAGAGCGAGTTGAACTTCGGGAGTTTCGACGTCGGCGGGGAGGCAGGCGCGGCGCAAAAGACGAGGGCCTTCGTCTACACCGAACGGGGCGTGCACCGGCCTGGGGATCCCGTCTACCTGTCGGTGATCGTCCGTGACCAGTCGGGCACGTTCCCGACGGGAAGCCCGATCACCATGAAGGTCCTCAATCCCAAGAACCAGCTCGTGAACGAGGCGGTGAACCGCGACGGCATCGGCGGGCACTACGGGTTTACGTTCACCACGTCGGAGGCCGATCCGACGGGGAACTGGTACGCGGAGTTCTACAACGGCAGGATGCTGCTGGCGAGGCACCGGCTCAAGATCGAGACGGTCGTGCCCAATCGTCTCAAGGTCGCCCTGGACATGCCCACCGACTCGCTGGGGCCCGATGACCGCACATCGAACCTGCGCCTTCGCTCCTCCTACCTCTTCGGTGCGCCCGCATCCGGTCTGGCCGCCACCGTCAGTGCCCGCTACATGAGCACCGAGAAGCGCTTCTCGCAGTTCGCCGATTATCGGTTCACCACTCCCCTGCGGCGATTCGAGGCCGATGACACGGAAGCATTCGACGGCAACCTGGCCGCGGACGGCACGGCGGGCTTCACCTGGAACATCCCCGATTTGAGCGAGGCCCCGTCGGCCGTGGGCGCGGTGCTCACGGCGCGTGTGTTCGAGAAGGGCGGGCGGCCCGCCACCCAGAGCTATCCGGTTCTCATCGATCCGTATGAGGCCTATGTCGGCCTGAAGGAAGCCGGCGCGCGGTACCTCAAGGTGAACGCTGAACTCAAACTCGCGGCGGTGGTGCTCGACCGGCACGGAAAGCCCCTGCCCGGTCGTGAGATCAAGGTCAATGTCTACCACAATGCCAGATACTGGTGGTGGCAGTACGATGACGACTCGTCCACCCTCAAGTTCAAGACCGACGTGAGCACGGGCCTGGCGAAGTCGTTCACGGTCGTCTCCGAACAGCAGCCCGTCGTGTTCGGCTATGCACCCGAGACGGAGGGTCAGCACTTCATCGAGGTTGAGGACGTTCAGGGCGGGCACCAGAGCGGCTACTTCGTGTGGGCCTCCAGTTGGGGCGAAGAGGCGGCTCCCATGGCCGCCGGCACTCACCTCCAGATGGAGAGCGACAAGGCGGCCTACCGGCCGGGCGACGTGGCCAGAATCACTGTGCGCACGCCGGCCGAGGGCGCGATGTTCTATTCCGTTGAGAAGGGCTCGCGGGTACTCAGCCATTCGTGGGTCGAGCTGACGGGGACGACGACCTCGCTGACCGTTGAGGTGACCCGCGACATGCTGCCGAACGCCTACGTCACGGCGGTCGTGATCCAGCCCTACGAGCACACCGCCAACGACCGGCCGATGCGGCTGTTCGGGACCATTCCCCTCTCGGTGGAAGAGCCCTCTACCCACCTCTCGGTCGAGGTCGAGGCTCCCCCCGAACTCAAGCCCCGCCAGGAGTTCACGGTCACGGCCCGCGTGCCCAGGGGCTCCAAGGCGACCGTCACTCTGGCGGTGGTGGATGAAGGGCTGCTGGATCTGACATCGTTCAAGACGCCGGATCCATGGGCCTTCTTCTTCGCCAAGGAGCGTCTCTCGGTGGCCACCTTCGACATCTTCGACAATGTGATCGGGATGCTCTGGGGCGACATCGAGAAGCGTTTCACGGTCGGCGGCGATGAAGACGCCTTCCGCACCAAGCAACTCGGGCCGGTCAGGGCCAAGCGCTTCGAGCCGGTCGCCATGTTCCGCGGCCCCGTCCCCGTGGACAGCCAGGGCAAGGCCTCGTTCACCTTCACCATGCCGAACTACATGGGCTCGGTCAGGGTCATGGCCGTTGCGTCCGACGGGAACAGCTACGGCGCGAATGAAGCCGCCATCCCGGTCCGCGAGCCGCTGGTCCTGCTGCCGACGCTTCCGCGGGTCATCGGCCCGGGGGAAACCTTTACGCTCCCGGCCACGGTGTTCACGCTGAACGACTCGATCCGCGATGTGGAGATCTCGGTGCGGACGACGGGACCGTTGACCGTCGAAGGGCCTTCCCGGCAGCGCCTCACCTTCTCCGGCAAGGGCGAGCAGGATGCGCTGTTCGCCATGCGTGCCGGGGAGGCGGCGGGCGTCGCGACGGTTCGCGTCGAGGCCACGGCCGCTTCTCATACCGCCTGGGTCGAGACCGAGCTGGCAGTGCGCCCGGTGAACCCTTATCTGTACGACGCCCGGGAGTTCACCGTGCAGCCGGGTGAACGCGTCGACTTCACTCTCCCGGCCATGGGCCTTGAGGGAACCCGTCGCGCCAGCGTCCGTGTTGCCGCCATGCCCGGGTTGCGGTTCGGAAGCCGCCTGGCCAGACTCATGCGATTCCCATACGGGTGCGTAGAGCAGACCACTTCGGCGGTCTTTCCCCAGCTCTTCCTGAAAGACTTCATGGCGTTCGTCGGCTCGCCGCAGACCACGCGCCACGAAGTCAGGACGCAGGTCGACCACAACATCAACCACGCGGTCGACCGCCTGCGGCGCTTCCAGACCGCCGATGGAGGGTTCGCCTACTGGCCGGGAGGTCTCAGCGCCGCCGAGTGGGCAACCAACTATGCCGGGCACTTCCTCCTGGAGGCCAAGGCGCTGGGGTATTTCGTGCCCAGTGACATGATCGCCCGATGGCTCACCTTCGAGAAGCGGCTGGCCGCCGGGGAATCGGGCGACTACAAGACCCGGTGCTACCGCCTCTACCTTCTCGCCATGGCGGGCGAGCCTTCCGTCGGCGCCATGAACCTGATGCGCGAGGAGCGGCTGGACCTGCTGGACACCGTCTCCAAGTGGTACCTCGCGGGCGCCTACCTGCGCGCCGGCATGGAATCCGCCGCCGCCGAAGTGCTGCGCAACGCGGGGACCGACATCACGGAGTACCGCGAGACGGGCGGCACCTATGGGTCCGCGCTCCGCGACAAGGCCATCCTCCTGGAATTGGCCACCCTGGCGGGCAATGATGCCCTCGCCCTGCGGCTGTTCGACGAGGTCAACACCGCACTGGGCGGCACCTTCTACCTGTCCACTCAGGAGGGCGGCTACTCCCTGCTGGCGATTGGCAAGTACCTGAAGGCGTTCTGGCGGCACGACGCCCCGGTAAAGGGAAGCAT
>JALOPK010000041.1 GCA_025453925.1 Candidatus Eiseniibacteriota bacterium
TGCCGGGGTTTGTTCACGAACGCAAGGAAATCACGGGAGAAGTCGGACAACACCGTTTCGATGCCGAGCTGCACTCCGACCTGCGTGACTTCCGTGGCCGCCGCCGGCGTCGCGCGCTCATCGGGCCATGAACCGGGATCCCCCGGCCGGTTGAACCGGTGAAAGAAGTGCACACCGACGACTTCAATGCCTTGGCGCTGAACCACGCGAACGGCGAGTTGACTGTCGAGGCCGCCGGAAAGCAACGCCACGGCTCTCATCAACCATCTTCCTCCGCACTGTCGTCACAACCCGCGCTCGCTCGAGCGGTACTGCCGTGAAGGAACGCCAGAGTCAAAGTGCATCCTCACGGACGACTGGCCGTGATGCCGGTACATCCGCCACCCCGAATCGTACGCCCGAGCTCGGCAGCCGGCCACATGCCGACGAAAGTCCGGCGGCGGCGCCCTCTCCGCGGGTGCCGGTGATGAGCTGCGTGTGATGTTGATACGGCATCTCTGCATCGCTCCTCACCAGCCCTCCGGAAATGGTCATGCGTTTCCTGTCTAGCTGCCTATGCACTCCGGTTGTCATGACATGCTTGACGAAGCGCTCTGCAGCATGTATATTTGTACTGGGTCTAGCACATAAGGAGCATTCATGCAGAAGAGCACAGTTCAGCTCGATATCTTCGAAACACCAATGGGTCCTGTCGCGACTGCGGTCTTCCCCGAAGCCCCGCTCGCCGTCCAGGTCATGGAGCTTCCGGAGCCCGCCGCAGATGAAGGCGTGGACATGCATCAATCCCTCTGCCTGGCGCCATCGGCCGGCATCGGGGAGTGCCGGGAGTGCTGGGAGCGGCATCCCGATCTCTGGCCCCGCTACATCACCAGGGCGAACTGCGTCAAGCATACCCGCTGAATCCCACACGGCATCGCTTACCCGCGCTCTTCATGTTTGACGAAGAGCGACTGCGGGTAGGCCCTCACGAACACCCGTAGCAGATAATGCCACTGGTTGGCGGCCTGGTACCACGAGAAGTCCGCCTGCCAGCAGTGCAGATCCCTCACCAGAGACAACGACTTGTTCATCGCGGTGTGGCCGGCGAGGTCGTAGTTCACCCAGGCGCGGACGTCCCACCCCTGGGTGGGCGAGATGTTCAGATCGAGACGAAGGGTCTGCGGTTCATCGGTGTTCCCCCGGCGGTGGGAGTAGGAGTGGGTGGCGGAGATGCCCCACGTGCCGCGGAAAGCGCTTGCCACCGCCCCGCCATGACCCCTGAACGGCGGTCTGTTCCACCCGCCGTTCAACCGGGCGGTGAGCGTGGACGTGGCGGACACGAACTCCAATGATCGATTCGGGTCGTGGGATGTGCCGAGGCTCCATGACCACCCCCTGCCGGGCGAGAGCGTGAGCGAACTGCCGAGGGGCGACCAGGGATTCTCCTCTTCCCCGCGTTTCTCCAGATCGTACCCCGTCGTGAAGTTCAGATTGGCGAGGTTGTCGTTCTTGACCGTGGTTTCTCCCTTGCGGGTCTTGAGCTGGAACACATTCCCCAGGCCGAACGTGAGACGACGGGACTTCGCATACGCCGATCCGAACCCAGATGCCGCATACGGGTCATCATCGCCATCGCTGAAGCGTCCGGCCGCGAAATCCCAGCCATGGAAGAACCAATCCGGTGTATAGCTGAAGCCGATGGTCGGGGATGCCACGTGGCGGAGGGTTACGTCCCACGGGATCGGGGGGCTCCACAGTCCATAGAGCTTGGTTGACGTGGTGATGCCGATGCCGTGTAGCACCCCGTACCGGTCATTGGTGAGGCGCTCGCCCTCCGAAGGGGTCGCGCCTCGATGGATCCACGTCTCGTTGTAGATCGCTCGTGGTGACACGGTGAACTTCCCGAGCAGCTTCGGAAGCTGCCAGCTGAGCTGAACGGTATGTTGCGTCCCGGTTGCGGCCCCTTCCGCGGCTCCGCTCCCCGCGACAATGCGGTTCTTGAATGTGCTGCTCAGGGATGCATAGATCTCCTGGTACCACCGGGCGCGGAGACCGGATGCGAAGATGCGCTTGCTCGGTCGAGACACCGCCACCTCGGGAAGCGTTGACGTCACGGTCTCTTGAGTGGACGACGAGTCGCCGATCGCCGAGGTGATCCACTGTTGATCCCTGCGGAGGCTCGCGCGGGCACCCCAGCCGGCCAGCGTCTTGGCGAAGGTGATGTCCGAGTTGAGCCCCGCTCTCAGATCGAGGCGATCCTCGGCATCCCACGTCTCCTGATCAATGAACGACCGGCTCCTGGTGGCATTGATGTTTGCCGTCAGTCGCCAGCCCCGGGGGAGAACCTGTTCGTGGCGCTGGCGAAGGGTCCATTGCGTCGTGCCCTCCCGCCGTGCATAGGACGAAGCCAGGGACCCGCTGGGTATGCGATAACGAAGGGCATAGTTGGCAAGGCCGTTCACCGTCCATCCAAGCCCCTCTTTCCAGTCCAGCGACACCTCCGCATCAGCATAGTCTCCCAGGACGACATAGTACCCGAGACCCGTCACGCTGGCGCGGGAGCCCTGAAGGCCCAGGATGTTGCGCACGCTGAACGACGGCGTGAGGAAGCCGGAGTGCCGGTCGCGCCGTATGGGGAAGACGAAGTACGGAAGGTAGAGCACAGGAACGTCGTGAATCCAGAGAACCAGCGACCGGGCCACGACCTTGTTGTCCAGCTCCACCCGCATCCTCGGGGACGTGATGTAGAAGTGGGGATGATCCATGTCACAAGAGGTGAAACGGCCTTCGGAGATGCTCAACCGCCGGTTGTCGATTCGGGCAACCCGCTCGCCCAACGAGAACGCCTCCTCGAACTGGGTGAATCCCTTGCGAACGACTCCCTGCCGGCGATCAACGTCGAAGGTCATGACCTCGCCTTTGATCTCCTGATGGCCGTCGCGAAGCACGGCCCCGCCTTCTGCGACCATGTCGCGTGTCGTGGGGGAGAACCTCACGGTTTCCGATGTCAGTCGGGCCGATCCGCTGGTGAGCGTAGAACCGCCGTCCATGACGAGTACGCCCGAGTCCTCCGAGTACGACAGGGTCTGTGACGAGTAGTCGAGACTGTCGCCCGGTAGGTCGGATCCGGGTGTCTGAGGCAAATAGGATCCTCGCGCCGAACCTGTGATGCGAACGCTTCGCAACGCGTCCTCACCCATTCCCAGGATGATGCTGTCACCCTCCGCCCGGTTTGTGCCCAACTGGGCGCCGGAGGCATCAACGATACGATGGTGCGCCGTGGCACTGCCCGTCACGATGAGGTCCGAGGGCTCCCCGTTGCTCACCCACACCACCATACGATCACCCCAGGCCTGATCCCACGTCGAGTCCGCCGGCGAGGCTCCCACCTGCGCCGCCCAGGCATCGCCTTCCAGTACGATCTGTCTGACCTCCCCCCCGCGCCGCTGGAGCACGATGCGCTGCGCATGGCACCGAATCGAGCGCCCTTCCAGGGATGGTTCGCCGGCGAGAACGACCCGGTCGTCACCACTGAGGAACGTGAGAGACTGGCAGGATCCCCGCAGGTCAGGACCGAGGATCGACACGCTTCCCCGGGCCGTGATGCTGCCCTCCGACCGATTCATGACCGTGCTGTCCGAGGCAACGCGGATGGACTCGTAGGGCGGAGACTGTATGAACAGGGTGCACTGTCTCGCCAGATGCATGCGGTCCGAGGTCCGCTCGTACCAGCCCGTGTCCGCTCGGGCATGGTACAGCCCGGAGGAGTCAGCCAGGGAAACGGGCCCGGACAGCAGAACCCTCTCCGTTCGCTCTCGATAGACCAGCCGTGCGCACCTGAGCACCGACCCGTCCTCTGTCGCGAGGAACACTCCACCCGCCAGCTCGACCAGCGAGTCGAGGGAGACGATCCGGGCGGTGAGGCACCTGGCGCTATCGCCCCGCCACTCTCCCGAGACGCCGCCCCCGAGAAGGATCTCTTCGGGACTGAGCCGGTAGGTACCCCATGCCGCCCGCAGCATGAACTCGTCGCCCCATGCTATGACATTGGATCGGAGGGTGACCGCGCCGGAGCGAAGGTCCGAGCTGGACTCGTCGGCACGGTACTGGATGCCCGGTGATCCTCGGGCAGGGAGAAGGGCGATGATCAGGGCGGCGATTCGGGCCGGGCCGCAGAGCAAAGAGGACCGGCCGCACGGTACACGGGTGCCGGCAGTACGAACAGGCGTCGGACTCGATCCTCTCGCGGTGCTCACCGGGTGCGAGTGTGCAGGGGAACCGCCAGGCCGTTGGATATGGTGTACAGCCGGACATCGCCGGCCGCGTCGTCGTCACGCCAACTGAGAATCCCCGAAACCCCTTCATACGGGCCACGTTCCGCAAGATTCCGTCGAAGCTCTTCGCGGGAGGAAACGGCACGAGACACCTCCTCCCACACTACCGACGCCAGGTCGAATCCCAGTGACGCATAGTGGTCAGGGTCCTTCCGGTATACGTCATGGTAACGAGCCGCGAAGAGCCGTGCAGCGTGCGGATCCCTGCCCATGCCGACCACGTCGGC
The DNA here is from genome assembly GCA_025453925.1 of Candidatus Eiseniibacteriota bacterium. Taxonomy (GTDB): domain Bacteria; phylum JAFGKV01; class JAFGKV01; order JAFGKV01; family JAFGKV01; genus JAFGKV01. Next base: position 4,541 of record JALOPK010000041.1, read on the forward strand.
GAAGACCACTCCTTCCACGAGCCGCCCACCTTCGGCGATGACGTCGGGGAGGCCCCATCCACTGGTTCCAAGGATCTGACATTCGAGGTCGTAGAAGGCGATCTGACGCGCGATTTGCGTGATCTCCCGTGGTTCTCCAGGCACGAAAAGGGCCTGAGGCGCTGCCCGCTTCAGGTTCACGATCTGATCCCGGAAGTTGGTGTCGCGGCCCTCGGCGTATCGCTCGAGGGCGACCACATCACCCCCCAGACCCAACACTTGATCCCGAAACGCCTCCATCGCTCTCTCCCCGGCGGCGTGGGACGGGTAGAGCACCGCGAATCGGGAGAGTCCGCCGTCCACCATACCGTATCTGGCAACGGCCTTCGCCTCGGCCTGGCGGGGTGCCGAACTCTGCAGGACCCATGGCCCGAGGCGGCTCAACCCGGTTGGAGCGCTGAGAGGCATCAGGAGGGGAAGCTCGATCTGGTTCGCCGAAACCGCGGCCCCAGTCGCCGCCCGACTCTCCAGGGGCCCGATGGCGGCGATGACGTCGGGAGCAGAGGCTAATCTCCCGATGGCACGAACCGCGTCGACCGGGTCCGACCCGGTATCTTCCACCCGAAGCGCCAGCACCATAGAGTCACCGATGGCCAGCGCCGCACCGTTCCGCAGACTGGCACCATACTCGGCGTACTCGCCGCTGAGGGGCACTACCAGCCCGAGAGTGCGACCGCTCCGTTCGAGACAGCGAACCACCCTGCGGCTCAGATCGGCCCGTTGCGCTTCTCGCCCCGGATCGCCGGCATGCCCGGCCCGTGAGAGAGTTGCGGAGGCGGCACGGCAGCGGCCGGCCTCCAGGAGCGACGACGCGGCATCCAGCAACAGGGGGGAACCGTCCAGTGGCTCCGTGACTCGCTCGATCCGTGACCACGGGGTGCCGCTCTCGGAAGCGGCCGTAACCGCTTTGCCGATGTGGGAGCGCAGTTGTTGGGCGATCCACGGTGACGGCGAACCGGCGGTGGCGCAGGCCACCAGCGCCTCCAGGGCCTCCTCGGAGCTCCCTCGCTCCCGATGGGTCAGATACAATTCCCACTGTGCCTCAGCGCGAAGCGTGGGTGACGCGTGTGACGCCGCAACCCGTTCCAGCTCCCGGGCCGCAGCCTCGTGGTCGTTCGCCTCCCTTAGGCGCACCGCCTGCGCGAGGCTGTCGGGCGCCGCGCGGGAAGGGACGGGCTGCAATCGAGCGCCGGACGAGCACGCGATCCCAACGATGATACCCAGGGCCAGCGGTCTCGCCCGCCGGATGTGTGCTGACGTCATACCGTTTCCTCCGTCTGGCCATGGCAGCGCTTGTACTTCTTCCCGCTCCCGCACGGACATGGATCATTGCGGCCCACACGCTCCTTCCGTACCGTCGCGGGCGCCTCGGACGCCGCCCGCGATCCGTCCACGGATGGATGGTGTGCCATCAGGCGCGGGGGGCGCCGCTCGGGCACGGGAGTTGCCGACACCAGCTCCGCCTTGAAGGCGGTCTCCACGATCTGCTGATCGATCTCATCCAGGAGTTGAACGAACATCTGGAACGCATCCTGCTTGTACTCCAGGAGCGGGTCCTTCTGCCCGTAGGCCCGCAAACCGACGCCGGCCTTGAGCTGATCAAGCTCATAGAGGTGATCGCGCCACCGTTCATCTATCACACGGAGCGTGACCAGCTTCTCCAGATGCCGCAATGTTTCGGCGCCGAGCTGCTGCTCGCGATGCTCATACGCCGCCCGCGTCTCATCCTGGACGAGCGCGGCGAGGTCATTGCGGCCCAAGTCGCGGAGCGCGGCGTCGTCCCTGCCGAGATCCAGAAGGAAGAACCGGGCCAGGTCGGTGCGCAGGCCAGAGAGGTTCCAGTCAGCCGGGTATGCCTCGTCCGGACAGTGCTGATCGAGCAGGCGTCCGGCGAGGACCGAAACCAAATCGAAGAACACCGCCCGCAGATCGCCATCCTCCAGCGCAGCCGCCCGACGGGCGTAGATCACCTCGCGCTGCTGGTTCATGACATTGTCGTACTCGAGCAGATGCTTGCGTATGTCGAAGTTGTGCGCCTCGACTCGTTTCTGAGCCGTCTGGATGGCGCGCGTCACCAGACCATGCTCGATGGCTTCGCCTTCTTTTGCACCCATGCGGTCCATGATGGAGGCAACGCGGTCCGAGCCGAACAGACGCATCAGGTCGTCTTCGAGCGCGAGGAAGAAGCGAGACGATCCCGGATCGCCCTGGCGGCCGCTTCGTCCGCGAAGCTGGCGGTCGATCCGCCGGGCTTCGTGGCGCTCCGTCCCCAGAATGTGGAGGCCGCACGGCATGTCTTGCCGGCACTGCGCGACGCTCCAACCCTCAGGAATCCCGTCACCGTGGTCGCTCCCCCATTCCGGAGAGGGATTCAGCGAGCAGCGGGAGCACTTGACCACGCCGGGCCCCAGCTTGATGTCGGTTCCGCGGCCCGCCATGTTGGTGGCAATGGTCACGACGCCGGGTTGTCCGGCTTGCGACACGATCTGCGCTTCCTGCTGGTGGTACTTCGCGTTCAACACCGAGTGTCTGATCCCCTGGCGCTTCAGGAGTCTGCTGAGGGTCTCGGAGACTTCGACACTCACCGTGCCCACCAGCACCGGCCGGCCCCGTTCATGCTGCCGCACGATCTCGTCGATCACCGCGCCGTACTTCTCGCGACGGGTCTTGTAGACGACGTCATCGTAGTCCTGACGGCGGACCGACTCATTGGTGGGTATCATGACCACGTCGAGCTTGTAGATCTCATGAAACTCCGGCGCCTCGGTCTCGGCGGTGCCCGTCATGCCCGCAAGCTTGCGATACAGTCGGAAGTAGTTCTGGAGCGTGATGGTCGCGAGGGTCTGCGTCTCCTGCTCGATCTGGACCCCCTCCTTCGCCTCCAGTGCGGAATGGAGCCCGTCGGAGTACCGGCGGCCCGGCATGAGTCTGCCTGTGAACTCATCGACGATGAGTACCTTGCCCTCCTGCACGACATACTCCACGTCGCGCTCGAACAGGCTGTACGCCTTGAGGAGTTGGCCGATGTTATGGATGCGCTCGTTGGTGACGGCGTAGTCCCGCATCAGCTGCTGCTTCTTGACTGCGCGCTCCCCCGGGGTCAGTCCGGGCTCGGTATCCACCGCCTGGAGCTCCTCACTGAGATCGGGAAGCACGAAGAGGGAATGGTCGGTGGGGGAGAAATGCTCTCTCCCCTTGTCCGTCAGGTCGACGGAATGGCCCTTCTCGTCAATGGCGAAGTAGAGCTCCTCGTCCAGCTCTCCGAGGCGCTTGTCGCGCATAAAGTCGGCCTCGACCCGGTTGATCGATTTCTGAACTCCGGGCTCTTTCACCAACTTGAGGAACCGCTTGTTCTTCGGGGCGCCACGCTGGACCTGAAGCAACCGCGTCGCGCTCTCGTACTCCTTGCCTTCCTCCCGCATCCGCACCGCCTCGGCCAGCAGGTCGTTCACCAGAGCGGTCTGCACTCTCATCAGCCGTTCCACCGGCGACTTCCACTCGTGGAAACGATGCAGGGAGTGTGACACCGGACCCGATATGATGAGCGGCGTCCGGGCCTCGTCGATCAGCACCGAGTCGACCTCATCAACGATGGCGTAGTAATGCCCCCGCTGGACCCGATCCTCGGCCCGCACCGACATGTTGTCGCGGAGATAGTCGAATCCGAACTCGTTGTTCGTCCCGTAGGTGATGTCGGCGCAATACTGGGGCTTGCGCTGCTCCGGCATCATGTCGTGCTGGATGCAGCCCACCGACAGCCCGAGGGACTCATAGACCTTACCCATCCACTCCGAGTCGCGCCGGGCGAGGTAGTCGTTCACCGTCACCAGGTGAACGCCTTTGCCGACCAGCGCGTTCAAGTACAGAGGCAGCGTCGCGACCAGCGTCTTGCCCTCTCCCGTCGCCATTTCGGCGACTCTTCCCTCGTGAAGGACGATGGCGCCGACCAATTGCACATCGAAGGGGACCATGTCCCAGGAAATCGGGACATCGGTGACTTCCCAGCTCTTCCCCACCAGCCTGCGGCAGGCCTCCTTCACGAAGGCGAAGGCCTCTGGAAGGATCTCATCCAGAATCTCAGTCTCCCGATCAGGATTGTCGCGCAGGTGGGATTGCCACTGCTCGGTCTGCTGGATCATCCGCTCATCCGGCATATCGCGGAGGGTCGCGAACACCCCGTTGATCTTCTCGATCACGGGGCGCAAGCGCTTCACGTCGCGCTCCTGCTTTGAACCGAACACGGTCGTGAGCAGGCGGGTCAGCATATCAAATCTCCTTCGAGTGGGAGGAGGTGCAGAACAAGTTGTGCGAATGGCCGGCCACGAAGCGAGGCGCCGCCGCCTCGCTTCCGCGCATGTTAGGCGAGATCGTCGTCGTCGCCGGTCTGTCCCCCCTCGCTCTCCCGGGCGGCAGCGTCCTCCATCTCGTCCACCATGCCATCGAAGTCATCGCCGGCCTCCTCGCCGAGACCCTGGCCCATCTTGCGGGCCCAGCGTGCAATGCTCTTCGGGTCGTTCTCGTCGACTCCCGCCAGCGATGTCGGATCCAGCATGCGCTCCATCCGGTCTTCCTCGCCGAGGAGATGGCGAACCCGAGACATCAACCGATCGAGTTCGTCACCGCCGCACCGTGCGCAGCGAAGTGCGGGAGCATGAATGCTCACGCCGACCAGGAAGGTGTTCACCTTGCCACACTGCCGGCACTTGTACTCATACAAAGGCATGAAACCTCCCTCCGCTCAGAGGTTCCCGAACGTACCAACCAAGCGGGGCGGTCAGCCCCGCCGCGACTGAATGCCGCGCCACTTTCGCGACGCGTACGGCCTCTCCCTGCCACGCAGCCCGGTGGTCCGCCGTTCCGGGGAGCAACCGCGTGCATAGCCAGAAGTCATCGAGATCCCGCCGCACTGCGGGAATCTATCCTCCGATGCAGTACAGCCACCCGGTCATGTCCCCGAAATAGACGCGCTCGGTCGCGAGGGCAGGCGTGGAGTAGATCCGCGATTCAGTGTCAAACGCCCACTTCTTCCTCCCACTGACCGAGAAGGAGTAGAGCCGGCCATCGTAGCTTCCGACAAGGACCGAACCGTCAACGACGACGGGCGACGATCGCACATCGGCTCCGGTGGCGTATCTCCACACCTCGCGGTGGTCGGTCAACGACACGCAGAGGACATCCCCGCCCTTGCATCCGAAAAACAGGTGGCCGTCGGCCACGGCCGGCGAGGAGTACACCGGCTCGTACTTCGCGCGCCACTCCTGCGTGCCATCGCGCTGCCCGAGCTGATACAGGGTGCCGTCGTTGGTGGCAAACAACACCGTGCTGTCAGGGCCGGGAGCGGCCGTGGTGTAGACCGCACCTGCCACGGGGACCGTCCACAGTTTCGCGCCCGTCTTGACATCGACGCAGTAGAAATGCCGGTCAATGCTGCCGATGAACAGGCGCGAGCCGACGATCAAGGGCCGCGCCCAGACTTCCGCGCCGGTCTCCAGACGCCACCGGAGAACGCCTGACCGGGTATCCCAGGCGTACACTCGCCCATCCTTGCAGCCGCAGTATGCAGTGGCCTCATGGATCAGGGGACTGGCGCCGATGCTCGCGCCGACGCGTTGCTTCCAGATGCAGCGGCCCGCATGTCGGTCGACACAGTAGAAGGTGCTGTCATAGCTGCCGAAATACACGTTCCCCGCGTCCACTGCGGGAGAAGACCCGATCCCTCCGCCGGACTTGAACTTCCAGAGGACCTCGCCGCTGGACGTCAGGAGGCAGTAGAGGTGGTGATCCTTGCTGCCTACGTACACCTTCATGCCGGCGAGAGCGGGCGACGATGAGAAGTTCGAGCCACCGATTCGCTGCTTCCAGACGAGGGTCGACGGCGCGACGGATGCTACGGCTGCGGAATCCCCGGCCGCGAGGTCGGCGTCCGCTTCACTCCCCGTGGAATCGAACAGGGCGACCGACTCGGCCGGCGTCGCGGCGGAATCGCGGGGCGATTGCTGACTCGCCCCAAGGCTCGAATCCCGCGCCTCAGAGGCCTGGGGGATTGCGGGTGGTCGTGGTCGGCGCTGCCACGGTGTGGCAAACGTCAGAACCGCGGCAGCAGCGCAGATCGCCAGGACCGCGGGGACGATGACTTTCCATCGTGGCGGCCGTGCAACCTTACTTGCCTTGACCTCCGCCGTCGGTCTGACCAGACGGCCGAAACGGGCCGCGCAGTAGAGTTGCGGCACCGAGCTCCCCGCGATTCGCTTCTCGACGAGTTCAGCGCTCTCATCCCCGGCCGAGGATAGAAGCACGCCCAGCAACTCAGGGGGTGGAATCTCCTCCAGGACTCCGAGGGACAGCGTCACCAGGACGTCACCCGGACCGATGGCGTAGTTCGTCGCCGTGACGGCCTCGCCGTGCTTGACGCCGGGGACATGCCACCGTGCGTCCCTGGCCGCCGCGCACCGGATCTGCAGGTCCCCCGAGTAGGCGGCCTCGATCATTCGCCCCTTCCGAAGGGCCACCGCGGCCGAGACCTTCACGCCTCCGTGGACGGTCATGGGTTCGACGGCCGCCAGGGCATGTCGCACGATCGCCGAAGCGCCCTGGCGCCACGCGTCGGGATCCGCAACAAGCCCCAGCAGAGTCGAGACTACGCGGGACGAAATCTCACCAGCATGGTGCCCCTGGGCCGCCACTGCAACGAACTGCGCGAGCTCGCCGCTTCTGGGATCGACCTCGGGAAACGCCAGCACGACGCCGTCGTAGCCCGAGGCGCGAACGACGCGGAGCATGTTGGGTCAGTTGCGTGGAGCCAACGCCGCACGGGCCGCAGCCAGGCGAGCCACCGGGACCCTGAACGGCGAGCAGCTCACATAGTTCAGTCCGATCTCATGGCAGAACCCCACGGTCGCCGGGTCACCGCCGTGCTCACCGCAGATGCCGACCTTGAGGTCGGGGCGCGTCCGCCGTCCCCGCTCGACGCCGATCCTCATGAGTTCTCCGACGCCTTCCCGATCGAGGCTCTCGAACGGATCGTGTGGGATGATGTCATGCTCGACGTAGTAAGGCAGGAAGCTGCCCGCATCGTCGCGGGAGATGCCCAGCGTGGTCTGGGTCAGGTCGTTGGTGCCGAAGGAGAAGAACTCGGCGTTTTGGGCGATCTGATCAGCGGTGATCGCCGCCCTTGGAAGCTCGATCATGGTGCCGACCAGATAGTCGAGACGCACACCCTGCTCCGCAAAGACCTCATCCGCAACCCGTCGGACGATTCGCTCCTGGTCCTGCAGCTCGCGTCGCTCGAACACGACGGGGATCATGATCTCGGGCAGGACCCGGACGCCCTCCTTGGACACGATGCAGGCAGCCTCGATGATGGCACGGGCCTGCATCGCGGTGATCTCGGGGTAGAAAATCCCGAGCCTGCACCCACGGTGACCGAGCATGGGGTTGGACTCCCTGAGGCTCTCCACCTTCGCTTTGAGGCGGGACGCCGGGATGCCCATGTTCGTGGCAAGCTCCTGGATGCCGGCATCGCCATGGGGGAGGAATTCGTGGAGCGGCGGGTCGAGGGTTCGGATGGTCACCGGGAGGCCATCCATGGCGCGGAAGATACCGACGAAGTCCTCCCGCTGCATCGGGAGCAACCTGGCCAGCGCTTTCTCGCGGCCGGGTGTGTCCTCTGCGACGATCATCTCCCGCATGGCGTCGATGCGATGCCCGCCGAAGAACATGTGCTCGGTGCGACAGAGCCCGATTCCCTCCGCCCCGAACGCCCGCGCGTTGCGCGACTGGTCGGGCTGGTCGGCATTCGTCCGGATGCGCAGGCTGCGGTACTTGTCTGCCCACACCATGAGTTTCTCGTACTTCTGGTAGATCGTGGAGGCGGAGGCGAGCAGGGTTCCCTCGATGAGAACTTGCACGACCTCTGACGGCCGTGTCTTCAGCTCGCCCTGGATCACCTCGCCCGTGAACCCGTCGATGCTGACCACGTCGCCTTGCCGGATCGTCCGGTCGCCCACGAGCATGAGCGACTGTGCGTAGTCGATACGAAGCGCGCCGCATCCCGCCACGCATACTTTGCCCATCTGTCGGGCAACCAGCGCCGCGTGAGATGTCATGCCCCCACGGGCCGTCAGAATGCCCTCGGCCGCGTGCATGCCGCGGATGTCCTCGGGGCTCGTTTCGATGCGGACCAGGATGACCTTCTCGCCCTTGGCCTTCCATTGCTGCGCGTCGGAGGCATGGAACACAACTTTTCCACAGGCGGCTCCCGGCCCCGCGTTCAATCCCTTGGCAAGGAGGCGACCGCCTCGGCCGACGGCGTCGCGCTTCTCCTCGGGGTCGAAGATGGGGCGGAGAAGGTGATTGAGCTGCTCGGGGTTCACTCTGAGCAGCGCCTCCTGTTCGGAGATAAGGCCTTCCTCAGCCATCTCCGCGGCGATCCGCACCGCTGCGAAGCCCGTGCGCTTGCCCGCCCGGGTCTGGAGCATCCACAGCTTCTCATCCTGGATCGTGAACTCAACGTCCTGCATTTCCCGGTAGTGCCGTTCCAGCCGTCGGAATGTCTCGACGAGTTGCTCGAACACCTCGGGCCGCTCGCGTTGGAGATCCGCAAGGGGCAGGGGAGTGCGGGTTCCCGCGACGACATCTTCGCCCTGGGCGTTCATCAGGTACTCGCCATAGGGGTGACGCTCGCCGGTGGCCGGATCCCGCGTGAAGGCGACACCGGTTCCCGACCGGGGACCCATGTTTCCAAACACCATTGACTGCACGTTCACCGCCGTGCCCCAGTCATCGGGAATGCCGTTCAGACGGCGGTAGGCGATGGCTCGATCATTGTTCCACGACCGGAACACCGCACTGATCGCTCCCCACATTTGCTCCCTGGGATGTTCGGGGAAGTCTTGCCCGGTGGAGGTCTTGATGGCCGCCTTGAACCGTGCCACCAGGTCCTTGAGGTCCTCGGTGGTGAGATCGAGGTCCAGAATTGCGCCGACCTCCGCCTTCTTCCGCTGGATGATGACCTCGAATGGATCCTCTTCGTTCCTGGAGAAGGGTTTGAGGCCGAGCACGACGTCGCCGTACATCTGTACGAAGCGTCGATAACTGTCGTAGGCGAACCGCGGCTCCCCTCCCAGGTCGATGAGGCCCTGCACGGTTGCGTCGTTGAGGCCGAGGTTCAGCACCGTGTCCATCATGCCGGGCATCGACGCCCGGGCCCCGCTTCGGACGGACACAAGAAGCGGCCGAGCCGGGTCACCGAAGCGCCGGTCCATGATCCCCTCGACTTTCTTCAGCGCTTCATCGACTTCCTGGTCGAGTCCCTCGGGATAGACCTGGCCATGCTCGTAGAAGTGAGTGCACACTGCCGTGGAGATGGTGAACCCCGGGGGCACCGGGAGCCCCAGGCTCGTCATCTCGGCCAAGCCCGCGCCTTTCCCCCCGAGAACCTCGCGCATCTTGTCCGAACCTTCTGCCTGCCCGGCTCCAAAAAAGAACACTCGCTTCATCATGGTATGGATCCTCCTGACGTATGTCGTCGCCCCGTCTGGCGCAGGCGTTTCCCCGATCTGATGGGCGCGCTCATCGCGCGCGTCGCACCGCAGGGATCTCGTCGTCGCCGGTCACCTGAATGATGGGCTTGTCGAGAGAGCGGATGAACATGTACTGGGTGAGAACGAATGAACTTAGCTCAGACGCGGCCCCTCGCGCAAGAGTCGGCATACCGATGGAATCTGGAATCCCGTATGCCGTCTATGCCGTCACTGGCCGCGCCACGCAGGGGAGGTTCACTATCGAGCGCTCAAGCCGAGGGTCCGGGCGGTTGACTACCGGCTCCCCAGCAGCCGGTTGAGTTCCTTGAGGAACTGTTCGCTGTCCTTGAACTCCCGGTATACGGAGGCAAAACGCACATAGGCCACCTGGTCGGCCTGCCGCAGCTCCTCCATTACGAGTTCCCCTATCAGTGATGTCGGGATCTCCCTGCCCTGCAGAGCAAGAAGCCCGGCTTCCACCCTCTCCACGATCTCATCGGTTTGGCGGGGACCGATGGGGCGCTTGCCGCAGGCCCGACTGATCGAACGGTGAACCTTCTCACGGTCATAGGGTTCACGTCGGCCGTCCTTCTTCACCACGACCACGTCGGCGTCCTCGACGTATTCGTACGTCGTGTATCGGCGGCCACAGCCCAGACACTCGCGCCTTCTCCTGACCGCAGACCCGTCGTGCACGGATCGGCTGTCGACTACTCTGTCTTCGGCGTGGCTGCAGAAAGGACACTTCATTCTGCTTCACCATCCGCGCACTCCATGTCCTCGATCTGCCGGATCCGCCGGAGGTGGCGATCCCCCTCGAACTCGGTCCGGAGCCATACCTCCACGATCCTCCTCGCCATCTCGGACCCCACCAGCCTT
>JALOPK010000314.1 GCA_025453925.1 Candidatus Eiseniibacteriota bacterium
GGTGGAGACGACGATGCCGAGGATGACTCCGATCGACTTCGGCTTATCGTAGCTGGCGAATCGCAGTGCGAATCGAAGCATTGGTCAGGCCTCTTCGTCTACCGAACCGCGATCACACACTCGACTCTGGTGCCCAGCAACACCGCTGCGCCCGAGTCCAGCATGATCGTCACCTCCCGCACGCGGCGATCCTCGAGGTCTCCGACCTCATCCGCGAACAGGGATTTGGCGCGCAGGTAGGGTCCGACGAAGGTGACGCTGCCCGCGGCCAGTGAATCTACCCCGCCCATCGGGCGGATGAATGCCGTCTGCCCTTCCCGGACCGCATCGGCGAACGCCTCGTCCACCTCGCACCGGGCACACGGCTGGCTCTCGTTGGCGAAGGTGCCGACAGGCTCGCCCACGCGGATGAACGATCCGATCGCCACATCGAGCGAGAGAAGACGGCCGTCAGCGGGGGCACGAATGGTGCGACGTTTCAGCTCCGCCTGGGCGACGCGCAGCCCGGCCTCTCCCTGGGCACGTTCCGCCCTCGCCGAAGACGCATCGGCCTCGAGCCGGCGCACTTCCTCGATGGCGATGAGGTTCTCGGCTCTTGCCGCATCGAGCCCCGCCTGCGTTTCCGAGTTACCCACGAAGAGTGCCTCCGCGCGGGCAAGGCCTCGCCCCGCGTTCTCGGCCCGAGCGACAGCACCGCGAAGAGCCGCATCCACGGCGGCAACCGTGCTCCGCCTCGATTCGACCCCTGCGGCGGCCTGCTCGACCTTCGCCTTCTCGATGGCGTCGGACAGGGTGACCAGAGGTGCGCCACGCGCGAGCCGGTCACCAGCCTGTGCCGTCACCGCGAGAACCTCACCGGCAACCTCGCTGGCCAGATCAACCATGCGCATCTCCGGCTCTACCCTCCCGACTCCGACCACGCGGGCGGGCCTCGCCAGTTCCGTGGCAGAGCCATCCTCGCCGGCGACCGGGGGGCGCCGGCATGCAACGCTGAGCTGCACCAGGATCAACGCGGTGAGCAGCGATCGGGCGATTTTCCCCGCGGACATGCGTCGGGCATGCAGTCGCATCAGAGGGCTGGGTTGCAGATGGGTCATCGTATCCGCCTCTCCTCAATCACGGCTCCGTTCTCCAGCCGGATGACACGGTCGGCCGTTGTCTCGAGTCTGGGGTCATGGGTCACCACGGCTACCGCCTTGCCGACGTCGGCCAGTCGTCTGAGTTCTCTCATGATGCCCTCGATCGATCCTGCGTCGAGTGAGGCTGTCGGCTCATCGCAGAGTATGATGGAGGGGTCCGTGACCAAAGCCCGGGCAATGGCAACCCGCTGCTGCTCGCCACCGGAGAGCTGCCGAGGGAGCGACGAACGGCGCTGGCTCAAACCAACCATCGAGAGCGCCCGTGCGGCCGCCGCCTGCTGTTCCGCGCGCGGGAGGCCGCGAAGCGCAAGAGGCACACGAATGTTCTCCCCTGCCGTGAGCGGCGAGATCAGATTGAAGTTCTGGAACACGAACCCGATCTCGTGCAGCCGGAGAGAGGCCAACTGGGCGTCATCGAGATCCCGCGTGTTCACCCCCTTCACACACACGCAGCCCTCAGTCGGGTAGAGCACGCAGCCGAGCAGCGACAGGAGTGTTGTCTTGCCAGATCCCGAGGGGCCTACGATGAGCAGCAATTCGCCCTTCTTGACCTCCAGGCTGGTCTTCTGGAGCGCGACGATCTGGGTCGAACCGCTCCGGAATACCTTGGAGGCATTGCGCAGTTCGGCAATCGAGGTCTCGGCGCCCGTGAGGCAGCACTCCGTCGTTTTCACCTTCACGGCTCCCTCAGTTGAACCTGTCGCCCGGTCAGGTAATCATGACGCGGGGTGTGCATCACGGTGAATTCCTCCGACGCGTTGACGGCGGAATCGCGGGGCACACGTCTCGTGAAACTCAAACGTCCTCCCCAGTGGCACAAGAACGACGTCAGTATCGCAGAGCGCCAGCGTTGTCCGATACAGGCTCAAGAGTAAGCAACCCTTGGGCCATGGTCTCGGGGACAGGGCCGTCCCGCCGGTGTTGGCGCCAGCCGGAGTATGTGCCCGAATGCCTACTCGCGGGGCGCTTGGTTCTCCGTCGTGTTGAAGGAGAACGACACGAGAACCCCCCGGTCGTCAAAACGGGTCACCAGATCGGTGGCCGAGGAACCGCCGAAGAGGCTCCAGCCGTAGCGGGCGTGGGTCCAGGTCACGAGGCCATCGTCGAGCCCGGTTCGCCACGGCTGGCCGAACATGCCGATGACATCGCTTTGCGTCGTGCTGCCCGGCGCCAGATCCGGCACGCGGTCCGCGGGGAAGCGGTGGCCGACGCCGGCACAGGCCATGAGCAGCACACCGATGGCCAGGACCCTCAGGCGCCGTGTCATGAGAACCTCCATCGGGCGGGAGTCACCCCCGTTCGAGCACGCCCGTGTCCCGATGGGGCCGGTCGGCGCGCGTGCGGAACGCCATCTCGTGACGGCCCCGGGATCATGCTCACAAACCCAGGAGCTTCCGCACCATCTCCGGTCCGTTCTGCCACATCACCAGCACGACCCCCATGAGGCTCTCGCCGGCAATGACCCCTGACGCTACGGGGAAGGTGTAGTCAGTCGCCCATTTGGGGTGCCGCTTCTCCAGGTGCCAGCCGATGACGGATCCGAGGAAGAACAGGAGCCCGTAGAACCAGTGGAACGTCCACGCCAAGCCCAGCCCGGCAGGCGAGGGGATGTACTTCGCATGCTTGGGAAAGGCGCGGGACAGCAGCGGGAGGATGATGCCGATGAGTCCTCCGATGATGATGAGCCAGATCTTGAGCGGCTCCAGAGACGCCAAGCCCCGGCTGAGGGCCTCCGCCACCGCTTTCCAGGTCTGAGCGGCCGGTGCCGGGAACTGGTCGCCGCCCAACGCGGCCGCGTTCGGGATCAGGATGTTGAAGCAGAGCACGGGGACCAGAGTGCCAACGAAGATTCCCGCAAACTGGGCGATGAACTGCTTCTTGGGGTTGGCGCCCAGTAGGTACCCGCTCTTGAGGTCGGTGAGCAGGTCGGCGGCTGAGCCTGCGCACCCGGCGGTGATATTGGCGCTCATCAGGTTGACGTTCATGTTGCCCGGGTTGATGACCCCGAAGGTGAGCTGGGTGATCTTGCCCATGGCGCCCACGGGGGTTGTGTCGGTCTCCCCCGTTACCCGGCAGGCGACGAGGGCGAGGGCGAAGGAAAGGAGCAGCGCGATGAACGTCTGCCAGTAGGGCATGCCGAAGGTGATCTGCCCTAAGACTGCAAGACCCGCGAACCCTATCGCTTGCCCTCCGAAGAACCACGAGGCGGGCGTCTCGATGGCTGCCAGGGGATCGTTGCACGCCGTCCGTCGCCCCTTGAACATCGCCCCGATGCTGCTGAAGGCACGCACCGCGCTCCTCCACTGGAGGCCGAACGCCAGCAGTCCCGATGTCACCATGCAGGCGGTCCCTCCCCACAGGGTCCAGCTCACGATGCTTCGGTAGCCGCCGGCGGCAGCAACCAGCCCATGGTGCTGCAGAATGGGCGCGAACACGACCCAGCATAGGATGCTGCCCAGCAGCATGCTCGCGCATACCCGCAGGCCCGTGATTGCTCCCGCGGCGATGAACATCGGCTCCCATGAGAACAACACGGTCCGTCCCATCCAGGCGGAACCGAACACCGCGGTGTTGAACCGGTTCACCCAGGTGCCGATCATCAAGGGCTCCAGCGCGGAATTGATCAGCACCAGCCCCTCCGTCCAGAACTTGCTGATCAGGCCGAACAGCGCGGCAATGCCGAGAGCCCGCGCCGCCTGTATGCCCTTGGTGCCCTTGGAGTGCAGCGCGCGCAGGGTCTCCGCCGCGGCGATCCCGCTGGGGAAACGGAGCTGCTCGGTGTTGATCATCTGCCGCTTCATCGGGATGGCCATGGTCACCCCGAGCAGCGCGAGGAAGAACACCCATGCCATCATCAGTGGAACCGACATGGTCTGGTTGTTGAGGAGCACGTATGCGGCGAACGCGGAGACGAGAGTGCCCCCGGTCGAGTACCCCGCCGAACTGGCGGTGGACTGCATGCAGTTATTCTCCAGAACGGTCATGGGCGTGCGCGCGAGCCGGACCTTGTAGAGGAAGGTCCAGATGGCATACGAGAGGATGCAGGCCGTGATGGCGACGCCGAATCCCCAGCCGGCCTTGAGCCCGATGTAGAGATTGGTGAGGGACAAGACGCCCCCCAGCACCGATCCCATGATCACGGCCCGCCACGTGAGCTGGAGCATGCTGTCGCCGCGGCCGGTGTACACCTTCTGGTACCACTGGCACTCAATCTCCTCAGGCGTGCCCTTGAAGCCCGCGACGGGGAGCTCATCCAGGTCCTCCGGGTGGTGCGGCAAGGGGTCGG
>JALOPK010000042.1 GCA_025453925.1 Candidatus Eiseniibacteriota bacterium
CCCCGCGTGGCCTATCTGGGGCGGTGGGCACTGGCGGTCTACATCGGCTACTTCGTGGGCGTGGAGCTGATGCAGCGGCTGCACGGCGACGTACTGCCGCAAGTGCGGGACACCATGCTGCCCGTGAACAGCTTCTCATTTGCGTCATTGCAGAACCTGCTCATCATCCTGGGAGTGCTCTCCGTACTGGTCTACTTCTATTTCTCCCGGCCCCACACTGGTGTTCTGCGGCCCGTCAGCCGCATCGGCATATGGTTTATCATGATCTGCTTCGGCGCGAGCTTCGGGTATACCGTCATGGCGCGTGTGTCGCTGCTGGTTGGCCGCCTCACTTTCCTCGTCGACACCTGGATTCGACCAACGATCGCCGCTGTCCTCGGGTGAGAGCGGAGAGGCACAGCCAGCTTCCGTGCTCCTCATAACGGGCGCTACGGGATTCACGGGCGGCCATCTGGCGGCCCGTCTGCTGGCCGAGGGCGAACGCGTTCGGGTACTCGTTCGCCATCCGGACAGACTGGCTCCGGGTATGCTGAACGCCGAGGTCTGTGTCGGGGATATCCGTGATCCCGATGCCTGCGCGAGGGCCGTCACAGGCAGCGATGTCGTGTACCATCTTGCCGCATCATACCGGGAAACCGGGTTCTCCGCGGAGGATCACTTCGCGGTCAATCTCGACGGGACCAAGCGTCTCTGCGATGCCGCAGGCGAGGCAGGGGTCCGACGGTTCGTCTTCTGCAGCACGGTGGGTGTGCACGGGGAAGTCGCGGGACCTCCCGCCGACGAAGAGAGCCCCTTCGCCCCGACCGACCCGTACCAGGAGAGCAAGTGCGAGGCGGAGCGCTACGTCCACGGTCATGGATCCCCGATGGAGCGCGTCGTCTTCCGACCCTCGGGCATCTACGGGCCGGGCGACACGAGGCTTCTCAAGTTCTTCCGGCTCATCGCCCGGGGCCGTTTCTTCATGATCGGCGACGGCACACCTCGGTACCATCTCACCTACATTGACGATCTCGTCCAGGGTATCCTTCTCTGCGGGAGGCATGATCGTGCGGCGGGCGAGATCCTCATTCTCGCAGGACCCGAAGCCCCCACCCTCAACGAATGGGCAGACATCGTTGCGCAGACTCTCGGAGTCCGCCGCCCCCGCTGGCATGTCCCCGTATGGCCATTCACGGCGGCAGCCGTCGTAGCCGAGACCGTGTGCGCCCCGCTGAACATCAGGCCGCCGCTGTTTCGCCGGCGAATGGACTTCTTCACCAAGAACCGGGAGTTCACTACCGCGAAGGCGAAGCGCGTGCTGGGCTTCACTCCATTGATCGGCGTACGCGAAGGCATGGCGCGGACCGCGCGATGGTATCAGAACCAGAGGCTGCTGTAGCCGCGTCCTGACTTGTGGCAGCGTGCCCGATGGCTATATTGCATCATGCTCAGGGATGCCGTCTCACGACTAACACTGGAGGCGAGAGATGCGCTGCACTGCGGCGATCACAGTAACTGCCGGCGTCGTTCTCAGCCTGGGCGCGGCGTATGCCGGTGTCACCGGCGGCGTGGTGAGCTCTCAGGAGGGATTCGTCTGGAATGAGCACCACCTCTGGCGAATCGGCCAGTCACTGGTGGAGGTGCTTTCACCCGCGGGGCACCCCCTGGCGGGCATCCAGGGCGCCTGCAAGGTGCGTGCGGGGACCCTCGCATGGAGTGATTCCTCCCTCTATTTGCTTACCTCTCCGGCCACGGAGTACCGCTTGCCCGGGGGCCTCCCGGTCGTGGGGCTTAGGGGCGTCGTAGTGCCCCTGGAGGACCCGGTCGGGTGGACTGATGATGCGGTGTGGTCACTGGCGTCCCAATGCCGTGAGTATCTCGATGCCGCGGGAGGTCACATTGAGGGCTTGGTCGGTGCGGCTCGCAGCGGTGAACGGCTCATCGGCTGGAACAAGGGGCATGTCTACCAGATGGGGACCACCTCGCTGGAGCTGCTCGATCTCGCGCTTGAACCCATCGCGGATCTCGGCGGTATGGTGGCGACCTCAACCACTGCGTTCGGATGGAACCCTACGCACGTGTACTACCTGACCCCGGTCTCGCAGGAAGCCCTTGTCCCCGGCGGCGGAGCGCTCGGCGGGGTACGCGGAATGGTGTCCGCGGGTGAGTATGCTGTCGCCTGGACCGACAGTGGGGTATGGAAGGTGGGCCTGCCCTCCGTCAGCTACCAGACTGCGGAGGGGGGCGCCCTGGAGGGCGTGCACATGGTGTCCCGGGTACCGGGCTCGCTGGTAGCGTGTTCTGCCTCGCGCACCTGGCGTCTGACCACTCCAGCGGCAGACTACCGACACGGGGACGGGACTCCGTTGGGTGGCGTGCGGGGGCTGGCCTCCAACGATCTTTCCACTGTTGCATGGACCGCCGATGCTGCATACCAGCTTGCAGGCACCACCGCCCTCGAGTACCTGACTGCGGGCGGCGAACCAGTGGAGGGAATCCACGGAGTGGTCTGGACGAACACCGCGTGGATCGCCTGGGGATCGGGACGAGCGTGGGTCCTCCGTAACCCCACGGTTCCCTACCGCACTGCCGCAGGCGACACCCTCTCCGGGGTGCTGGGCGTCGTGCTCGGTTCCGATCTCGTTGGAGTCTCGCGTCCTATCGCGTTCTGCCGCGACGGCCTGTTCACCCTCTCCACCGACGGAAGCGCGCTTCCCTACCTGCTCCCCGACGGTCAGTCCGTAGAGCTGGTTCCCGACGATCAGGTGGAGGAGGCTGTCGCCGTGCTCACCAGCCTCAGCCCTCTGGATGCCGACACCTCGGGATTCACCGCGGGTGTGGGACGGGCGAGCAGCCGCTCGGGGGTTGACGCCGTTGCCGTTGGATCGACATGGGCGGGCGGGTCAGGGCCGGCATCTCACTGGTTGGTGGCGGGGTCGTCGTCGTTCGGCCTGGGTCTGCGATTCGGGGAATCGCGCAGCATCCATCTGGAGAGCACCGCATCGCTGATCTGGGTCGCCTTCGGCGGGCTTTCGGCACGAGCCGCCCCGGTCGCGTATGATCTTTCGGTTCAGCCGAATCCCTGGCGCACGGGGTTCAGAGTCTCGCTGAAGGGCGCGGACACTGGCGCGGAAGTGGGGCTTTACGACCTCGCGGGGCGTTCGGTGGGCCATTGGCGCATCGGCGGTGACGGTGCGTGGCTGTACCCATGCCCGATTCCGCCGGGAGCCTACCTGCTAAGGGTGCGGGGCTTCGAGGGAGGTTCTGCCGCGCGCTCCCTGGTGCACCTGCGGTGATCCTGCGACGTGGGTGCGTCCGGTAGACGCTTCCCCTGCGAAGGCGGGCTCGATGATCACTGTTGACGAAGTGCGGACGCGCCTGGGTGTGGTGCGAGAACAGATCGCCCGCGCTGCGGAACGGGTGCGCCGGGATCCTCGTGACGTTACCGTGGTCGCGGTCACGAAGGGCTGGCCTGCAGAGGCGGTGCGGACGGCCATAGAAGCGGGAATCACCGACATCGGGGAGAACCGCGTGCAGGAAGCAGCGGGCAAGGCCTCCGTGCTGGTCCCGGGCACCAGGTTCCATTTGGTGGGCCATCTCCAGAGCAATAAGGCGGCAAAGGCCGCGGCGATGTTCGATGTGATCCATTCGGTGGCCTCGGCCGAACTGGCTGCTGCCATCGATGCCGCGGCTCGGGGATCAGGGCGGTGCATCGAGGTGCTCGTTCAGGTCAACGTGGCCCGCGACCCCGCGAAGTCCGGGTTGTTCGAGCCTGCAGTCGGCGAGGTGCTCGCGCGCCTGGAACCTCTTCGGAGCATCAGGGTTGTTGGCCTTATGACAATTGGTCCTCTTGCGCAGAGTCCCGATGATTCCCGGCCGGTGTTCCGGACCCTTCGGGAGCTACGGGATCGTCTGGCTCCGGGGTTTCCGGGGCTTCGCCACCTGTCCATGGGAATGTCATCCGACTATGCGGTGTCCGTGGAGGAGGGCGCAACCATGGTGCGTATCGGTACGGCCCTTTTCGGACCGCGGACGAGTTAGAACGGGGAGAAAACGGTGGAAGAAACCCTTTCCGAGTTGGCGCTCCACAGTTTCAAGAAGAGCCTTCGGGGCTACAATGTGGACGAGGTCGACAGCTACCTCGAACTCATCGATCACCGGGTCCACAACCTGCAGAAGGAACTGGATGAGTTGCGAAGGGAGAACGAGGGACTCAAGTCGGAACTCCGCAAGTACCAGCGGGTTGAGAGCGCCCTGCAGGAGACCCTCGTCGAGACCAAGCGGAACGCCGAGATGATCCGCAAGACCGCCGAGAAAGAGGCGGACCTGGTACTGGAGAAGGCGGAGCAGGAAGCGACGAAGCGGGTCATGGTCGTGCAGATGGCCGTGTCCAAGCTCACGAGGGAAGTCGAGGATCTCGAACGGCGACGGATGGACTATGTCGATAAACTCCGCAGCCTCGCCGAGCGCCAGCTCAGCCTGCTTCGGTTCTACGAAGAGGCGGACGGCCCAGGATCCACGTAGGTGATCCGCTCCACCTGGTTCTCGCTCGGGCGCGACTGATCGCGGAACTCGACCCTGAATGCCGAACGGGTTCTGTTTTGCCCGGGTGTTGTGATGGTTTGCTGGAGCAGGAGACCTTGCCCGTGATGGAGCCGGGGATGGGTGGACGCGGCGGCGCATGCTCTCAGCGCTTGTGGCCCGGGCGCTCGCTTCGGGCTCCGCACCACACCCTTTCGCGTAGGCTCGCCCAAGGTCATCCCTTCGCATGATCATGCCCGATCAGCCGACTCTGGACCGCATCGTATCGATCGAGGCGCGGTGATGCGGATGATCTGGTTGCCGGGCACCGCGACCGCCGCCGCCGTGCTGGCATGCGACCAGGCCACCAAGGCTGCCGTCAGCGCCCATCTTTCGCTGTATGAGAGCATACCGGTCATCGGCCAGGTGGTGCGCATCACTCACGTGAGGAATTCGGGGATCGCCTTCGGGCTCTCCCTCGGGGTGCTCAACGGCACGTTCCTCACGATTCTGACCGCAGTCGGCGTTGCCGCCATCGGTGTCTATCTGGTCCGCCAGAGTTTTCTGTGCGTGGGCAGATCGATGATGGTCGGGTTGATTCTGGGCGGCGCCATGGGCAACCTGTTGGATAGGTTTCGCTTGGGTGAAGTGGTGGACTTTCTGGACGTCGGCCTTCCCAATCTTCGCTGGCCGGTGTTCAACGTCGCCGACAGCGTCGTCGTCATCGGCGTCGTGCTTCTGATGCTGGCCGACCGGCGCGACTCGCGCCCGTCGCGTCCGCCAGATACGGAAACCTGACGTGCCGCCGCCGGTCCGCGGGCAGTCGGCCTCCCGGCCCGGGCGAGGATCCCCCAGACGATCGCCTGCCAGTAATCCCGTCGCCGCGATCCCCCGGCGGCGCTCCTTCGGGGATTTCGTCCCCGCCTCTGTTGATGCCGCCTGAGTTCTGGGTCTCCGAATCGGAGGCGGGGTACCGTCTCGATCTGGTGCTCCACGGGCGGAATACCGAGCACAGCAGACAAGCGGCTCAACGGTGGATACGGCACGGCCTTGTGTCCGTCGACGGCAGGGAGGGGAAGCCGGGGATGAGGCTGGCGTTGGGACAGAAGGTCTGCTACGAAGTGCTGGAGCCCGCTCCGGCCACCGTGCCTCCTGAGGCCCTCCCGCTGGATGTGGTGTTTGAGGATGCGCACATCGTGGTGGTCAACAAACGGGCGGGCATGGTGGTCCATCCGGCCGGACCGCTTCGAACTGGCACCTTGGTGAACGCGTTGCTTGACCGTTACGGCGATCTGCCTGCCCCCGGGGGGCCTGATCGCCCGGGTATCGTGCACCGCCTCGACAAGGGCACCAGCGGCCTCATGGTCGTCGCCCGTACCGAGCCTGCCTATGTCGGCCTGGTTGCCCAGATCGCCGCCCGCGACATGTCACGCACGTACCGGGCAGTCGTCTGGGGCATCATCCCGGAGGATCAGGGCGTCGTTGACCACCCGGTGGGCAGGAGCAGTCGCGACCGTACACGAATGGCAGCCGTCTCACGGGGCAAACCGGCGCGCACTTCCTTCTCTGTGAGCTGCCGCTGGGATGTGGCGATGGAGCTTGCAGTCTGCCTGGATACCGGTCGAACCCACCAGATCCGAGTGCACATGGCATGGCTTGGGCACCCCGTGGTCGGCGATGCGGAGTATGGCGGACGGCGTTCCGCCATATGTGCCCTCACGCCGGCCCGCCGACCGGCCGCGAGCGCGCTCCTGGAAGTCATGGCGAGGCCTGCCCTGCACTCCTGGCGGTTGCGGTTCGCCCATCCGGTCGGTGGGCGCCCCATGGCCTTCGAGGCCACCCCCCCCAAGGATTTCGAAGCGCTCAGGTTGGCGCTGAACGAGCAGTTCCCTCCCAGGAACTGAAGACTTCCTTCAGGACTACACGCAGATGCTGACTGCGCCGCCCACCGGCGTCAGGGTGTACACTACGGGGGCTCGCTTCGCCGGGGTCTTGTATCCCCGCCGCAGACGCTTAACCAAAGCCGGCGCATGCTTCCGCTGGATCAGGTGCACCGTGCAGCCTCCGAATCCCGGCCCCGATACGTGCGCACCCATCACCCCCGACAGACCCTTGCCCAGCTGGATGATCTCATCGAGTTCAGGAGACGATGCCTCGAAGGAGCACTTCGCCGATCGATACGATGCTGAAGTGAGGCCACCCAACTGCTCCACATCGCCCCACCGCAGCGCGATAACGGCACGGCGGGCCCGGTCGTTCTCCGTGACCACGTGCCGCGACCGGGCGAGGACGGGCGGCGGGAGTTCCTGTGCCGCGGCGACCAGCATCTCCGCGCTGACCTGACGGAATCCGGCCAAACTGGGATAGCGGTTTCTGAAGAAGCGCAAACCTTCCTCGAGTTCGCGGATGCGGGAGTTCAGCGGCGCCATGGCCAATCCGCGATGAACACCAGAATCGCAGACGACGAAGATCGTGTCCTTCGGCAACTCGAAGTGTTCCATCTCAAGGGTATTCGAGTCGAGGACGAGGATTCGACCCGGACGAGCGAACAATGACGTGATCTGATCCACCAGGCCTGTACGGATCCCGAGAAACTGGCTCTCGACTCGGTGGGCAACCAACGCGAGATCTTTGTCCTCCAGTTGCAGGCCCCACAGTGACCTGAGGACAAGCCCGACCGCAATCTCCAGCGCCGCGGAACTCCCCAGACCGATGCCGGGAGGAAGGTCGCCGGTAATGGTGAGGGATACGCCGCGCTCCTTGATTCGCCCCGCGGCCAAGGCGGACCACACACCGAGCACGTAGTCGCCCCAGAACCCGTGCCCCGTGGGAACCGGAGGCCTCGGCGCGAAGCGCAGGGTCTGGCGCGCCCATTCCGAGTGGACGACCAACCGGCGATCGTCCCTGGGAGAGGCGGCGGCCCACGCGTGGCGTCCGATGGCGCACGCGAGCGCGACGCCGTCATCGGTGTATTGGCCCGATCCTAAAAGAGCCAGTCGTCCCGGTGCCCTGGCGATGCACGATGGCGGCGTACCGTGATTCTCCTGGTGGATGCGGGCGATACGCAGACGCTCAGCGAAACGTCGTGGTTGGGAACGTGGGGGCATGTCTCTACCTGCAATAGTATCGAGGACACAAGCGGTGCACGATGCAGACGAAGTGAACGGTCCGTCCGGCCGCTGTCAAGGAGGCCGGGTGGGACGATTGACAGCCGCGCAGGGATGTGGTAAGATCACAAGCCACGGAACGAGAAGAGTTCAGGCTCGCTCGAGGCGGAGGAACCAGTGGAGCACGACGCTTTCAAGGGCGTGATCATCGTCAAGGACGGTGTGCAGAAGAAGGTCAGCTTCGAGGAGCTTTGTCTGAGCAATACCATGAGTTTAGAGGCATTGGTTGCATTGCTGGTGAAGAAGAAGATCATCAAGCCTGACGACCTCTTGGAGGCAATCAGGTCGATCAAGAACGAGCGCTATAGAACCGGTGAACCTCCACAGAAGCAGTGAGAGACACGCAATCGGCACGGTACGGAGTAGAATAGCTGCCGGCATGGCGCGACGTGATTGGAGGGTGTGTGATGAGGCTTTCGAGATACCGTGTGGAACGATTGGCATACTTAGTCGCGGCGAAACTGGTGAACGAGAAGCCCGTCGAACTCCGCGTGTCTCCTGACGAGGTCGAAAGCCTGATCGCCAAGGCGATCAATCTGAATCTCGAGGAGGAAGCGGCGATCGACGCCGAGGTTCGAGACCTTCTGCTCAAACACTCCGCGGTGATGATCCGCGAGGGTGTCGACCAGCGGACCGCCTTCGTCAAAGTGAAGGCGGAACTGGCAAAGCGGAGAGGATTCGTTCTGTGATGTTCAACGACAAGGCCGGGAGTGAACGATGAGGCTCAGCGAGGAGCGGGTGCATGTGCTCGCCGCAGGGATCGTGCAGCAACTGCTGCAGGCGGAGGCGGTGGTGGCTCCGGAGAACGAGAATCTCCTCAAGCAGCGCGTGGCCTCGTGGATCATCGAGGATCTGAAGACAGAAGACGAAATCGATCGAGAGGCTCGCAGGATTCTGCGTTCCGTCAGCCGGCCCCTGGAAGAGGGGAGCGAAGAGTGGGAGATCAAGCTGCGACAAACGCGCGAGGAGCTGGCCGAGCGGCGGGGTTACGTCTTGTGATCCCGCGCGTGCGCGCGACGCATCTGGAGCGGCAGCCATGAATCGTCTTGTCCACAGCGACAAGGCCCCCCAGGCGCTCGGGCCCTACAGCCAGGCCCTCGTGGCGGGAGAGTTCGTGTTCACATCAGGGCAGGTGGGCATCGATCCCGGGACCGGCTGTTTGGCGGAGGGGGGAGTTTCCGCCGAGACGCGGCAGGCGCTGCTCAACCTCACCCACGTGCTCGAGGCCGCCGGCGCAACTTTGGATCGCGTCGTCAAGGCCACCGTGTTTCTCATCGACATGGGTGAATTCAAGGAATTCAATGCGGCGTACGCCCAGTTTCTCGGCGACCATAGGCCGGCCCGCTCGACCGTGCAGGTCGCCGCTCTCCCCGCCGGCGCCCGGGTGGAGATCGAATTCGTTGCGACTCGGTACTGAGCAGTGCATCGTCTGGCCGCTCCTTCTCCTGCTCGGCGTCGCGCCTGGCCGGACAGAGCTCGAGCGTACTGATCCCTCGAAGGAGGCACGTTCCGCCCTGTTTCGATCCGCCATCTGCCCCGGGCTGGGGCAACTGAAGGCAGGATCCACCCT
The DNA here is from genome assembly GCA_025453925.1 of Candidatus Eiseniibacteriota bacterium. Classification (GTDB taxonomy): domain Bacteria; phylum JAFGKV01; class JAFGKV01; order JAFGKV01; family JAFGKV01; genus JAFGKV01. The sequence goes on from JALOPK010000042.1 coordinate 9,238, forward strand.
CAAGGGCGTCCTGTTCATAGCTGCTTCAGGAGCGTTGATCTACGGGCATATGCGTTCGTCGGCCTGGCCTTCCGGGCAGCGCCGGGAATTGACCCGTTGGTCAGTGCTCTTCTGGTTGTACAACGTCGGAGACGCCTACGTCGACGGGTATCTGCGTTCTTTCGATGCCGAGATGGACGAAGTGGATTCCATCGGCAACGGCCTGCTGCATGAGAGTTCGACCGGCCCTCGAGTGGGCCTGGGCATGTCGCTCCGGTGGTAGATGCATCGTGTTTTGGCTTGACAGCCTGGGGGGAACCCTCAAACTGACCCGTCATTGCAGGTGTCCTGAGTACCTATTCGATCCCCAAACCTTGTGGAGGCCTCTGATGAAGACGTGGCGTGTTCTTGTGCTCCTGCTCGCAGTGAGCGCGGTAGTCGCCTGCCAGTCCCGGTACATGACCAGCGGCAAGGTGTACATGCAGCAGGCCAACTGGGAGAAGGCCAGAGAGCAGTTCGAGCTCGAGGTCCAGACCACTCCCCAGAACGGGGAGGCGCATGCGTTCCTTGCGCAGAGCTACATCGAGCTGGGGCAGTACCAGAAGGCGGGTGAGAGCTTCGAGGTGGCGAAGAACACGGTCAAAGCCCCGAAGAAGCTGGAACAGATACAGGGATCGCAGCGCCTGTCCGCGGGAGAGCATGTGAAACGAGGCAATTCCCTGTTTGGCGGCGAGAAGTTCATGGAGGCTGCCGAAGAGTATGACATCGCCACCCAGATCGAGCCGAACTACCGGGACGCCTACAAGAATCGCGGGGTGGCGCTTCTCAGGGCGGGCGCCATGGACGAGGGCAAGAAGGCGTGGGCTGCCGTCTTGCGGCTCTCGCAACGGGACGATGAGTCCTGGGTACAAGCCCACGACGTGTTCGCGAAACTGGCCATGCAGGACAGCAGCTACGCCGAGGCGCTGGCCCACACGGACTCCGTTCTCACGGTCAAGCCCGCCGACATCGAGCTCCTCAGCTTCAAGGCCGGGCTCCTGGACGCGATGGAGCGTCCCGAAGAGGCGCTCGGAGTCTACAAACAGATCCTCGCCATTGATCCCGGCAACGTGGACGCTCTGTTCAACGTCGGGGTCATCAACTCCAAGCTCGGCAGGATCGAAGAAGCCGAAGAGGCCTTCCTGATGGTGGTGGAGAAGGTTCCCGGCGACAAGGAAGCACAGTACAACATGGGCGTCATGGCCATGAACCTGAAGCGCTGGGAGATGGCGCGAGATGCGTTCCAGAAGGTCACCGATCTTGATCCCGAGCATGGGCAAGCATGGCAGAACCTCGGGATATGCCTGCTGAATCTCGGCGACACCGTGGGTGGCCGGACGGCTTTCGACAGGGCGTCAGCACTGGGCATCAAGTGATCACTGCTTCCCCTGGGCACGGCGCAGCACGGGGGGCGTGACTACCGGGCGCATGACATTGACCAGAACGGCCGCGGCGCGTGCCCTCCCGGGGCGGGCCGCGGCCTCATATTCGCTTCGGGTTGGGACCGGCTGACACCGATGACCGTGGACATGCCTCAGGCGGGGAAGAACCCGATCCATCTTGCCATCGATCCGGCCATGGGAATGGCGGGGGACATGTTCGCGGCCGCGCTGGTCGGGTTGGGCGTGCCGGCGGACCGCGCGGAGGCACTCATGGAGTCGGCGGCCGAGCCCCTTGGCGGAGCAGAGGTGCATGTCCGCCAGGTCCAACTCCTGGAAGGGACGATTGCCTATCGCGTCTCCTCCACGCTGCGAACTCAGCGGGAGCCGCTACGTCTCGACGAAGCGTTTGGCTTTCTCCAACAGTCCCTCCACTTCGCCCGGGTCGGCGGGCAGTATCACGATTTCGCCTCCCGTGCACTCCATGCCCTTGGCCACGCGGAGCATCATGCCCATGGCCTCGACCATCACCATGACGCGGGGGAGGGCCTTGGCGTCATGCTCCATGAGGCGCAGGACATCGTGATGGACCTGGCCATGGCGGCATGGGGCCTGCAGTGGCTCGGCGTTGCCATGAACTCGGTGACCTGCATGACGCCGGTGCAGGTGGGTGACGGGGTGATTCGGTTCTCTCACGGCGCATTCGAGGTCCCGGCCCCGGCAACGGCGGAGATCCTGGCCCACCACGCCATACCGTGGGCGCGCGGGCCACAACGATTCGAGCAACTCACTCCGACGGGTGCGGCGATCCTGGCCGCCCTGCGGCCGCGATTCATTTCCCGGCACTCACCCCGGGTGGCGCCGCGTATTGGCGTCGGCCTGGGATCGCGGGTGACGATGCCGCCCAACGCCCTCATTCTGACCATCTCGGAGGAGCCGATGTCCGCCGCAGCAGGGGCGGTGACGCTGGCCGGTCAAACCCCTCCCCCCGGGAGCAACGGAGCGCCGCCGTGAAGGAGGCTCTGCTCTACGAGCGGGGAGCCGCCAGCGAGGTCCGGTGTCTTCTGTGCGCACACCGATGCCTCATCCCTCCGGGGCGGCCCGGGATCTGTCAGGTCCGCTCCAACGTGGGGGGGACGCTCTACACGACGGTCTACGGTCGGCTGGTCGCCGCGCACGTCGATCCCATCGAGAAGAAACCCCTGTATCACTTCCTCCCGGGTACGCACGCGTACTCCATCGCCACCGCCGGATGCAACTTCAGGTGCAGGTGGTGTCAGAACTGGTCCATTTCTCAGATGACGGCGGAGCGTGGGGGAGTCGAAGTGGAGGAGGCGTCTGCCGAGGAGGTCGTCCGCGCCGCCCGGGCCTCGGGATGCGCGAGCATCGCCTACACCTATACGGAGCCCACGGTCTTTCTGGAGTTTGCCCTGGACACCGCCCGTACCGCCCGTGAAGCCGGGCTGATGAACTCCTTCGTCACCAACGGCTTCATGACCGCAGCCGCGCTCGACCTCATCACACCGCATCTGGATGCCGCCAACGTGGACCTCAAGGCGTTCAACGAGGACACGTATCGGACCTGCTGCGGGGGAAGACTTGCCCCGGTCCTCGACAGCCTCCGACGGATGAAGGGATCCGGCATCTGGGTGGAAGTCACCACCCTGCTCGTGCAGGGCATCAATGACTCCTCCTCCGAGCTGGCGCGTATCGCCGACTTTCTCGTCGAAGAACTGGGGCCCGAGACTCCATGGCACATCAGCCGCTCGCACCCCGCCTATGAGATGGGCTCGCTCACCCCCACGCCGTTACCCCGACTGGAGGAGGCGTTGCGCATAGGCCGACATGCCGGGCTTCATCATGTGTACGTGGGAAATGCCTCCATGGAGACGCCCACCGTGTGCGCGACCTGTGGTACAGTGCTCATTCGCCGGGAGCGGTTCGAGGTCATCGCGCGCGTCCTGACCGCCGCCGGCTCATGCCCGCGCTGCGGCGCACCGTTGGCAGGCAAGGGTCTCGAGTGGGGCGGCGACGGGCCGACGCCTGCACCATATGCTGATCACGCTGAAGGAGGAGGATGTGTCGCGGATTCTGCCACGTCTTGAGCGCTATCATAGACCGACGCGAGTCGATGAGGCGATCGCGTTGCTGCGTGCAGGGGGCCGAACCACCATGCTCCTGGGCGGCGGCGTGTCGCTCGGCATGTTGCCGCGACCGAACGTGCGGGAAGTCGTCGGGATGGAGCGACTCGGCGTCGATCAGGTGCGGCGGGAGGACTCTGTGCTGTGCATCGGTGCTTCGGTGACCCTCGGCCGCCTGGATTCGGAACTGATCATGGGCTCCGCCGCGGAACGCTTGCTGAGGGATACCGTGCGCCGCACTGCCACCACTCCCCTCCGGAACCTGATGACCGTCGGCGGCGTCATCGCCGGGGTCGGGCCGTGGTCGGACCTTCCGGTTTCCCTCCTGGCGCTCGGCGCTGATCTTGTCCTGAACGGGGCCGCCGTGCTGCCCATCGAGACCTTCCTGGCCAAGGGCCCCCGGGTTCTCGATGGCGCGTTGATCACCCAGGTGCGGGTTTCGTGGGAAGGCGTCACGGGTGGCGCATTCCTCAAGGTCGGACGGAACGAGACGGATTTGGCACTGGCATCCGCTTCGGTGGTGGTGTTCCGGGAGGGAATGCACCCCCGAATCCGGGCGGCGATCGGGGGCCTCGTGCCTCGTCCGGTGCGGATACCCGCCATGGAGGATACGCTCGCTGGGCCGCCCCTCGATGGCGGGGCGATGACCCGACTGATTGGTTCGGTGGTATCACCGCGAATGGACCCGCGAGCCGACGGGGACTATCGTCTTGCCCTGGCCGGTACGTGCGTCGTGGACTGCTACGAAGCTGCCCGCAGGGAGGCGTGCCGATGAACGTGACTACGCGACTGAATGGGAAGCCTTTCTCCTTCGATGCCGCGCCGGGAGAACGGCTGGTCGATGTACTGAGAGATCACGGTTTCATGGGCACCAAGTTCGGCTGCGGCACCGGGGAGTGCGGGGCCTGCGTCGTGCTGCTGGACGGTGAGCCGGTGAACTCGTGCCTCGTGCTGGCGCCCCGCGTTGAGGGGCGCTCGATTCTCACCATCGAAGGGCTGGGCACGCCGGCGGCGCCGCATCCGCTCCAGGAAGAGTTCGCTGATGCGGGAGCGGTGCAGTGCGGGTTCTGCACGCCGGGGATGGTGCTGTCGGCCCATGCGCTCCTGCTGCGCAATCCCAGTCCCAACCGGCAGGAGGTGGCCGCCGCACTTGACGGGAACCTGTGCCGATGCACCGGCTACGTGAAGATCGTCGATGCCGTGATGGCCGCCGCCGCGCGGCGTCGGGAAGAAGCGCGACCATGAACTTGCCCACCAAGGTGGTCGGCCATCGAGTCCGCAAGCTTGACGCGCTGGGTCTCGCCCTGGGCCGGCATGCATTCACCGACGATATCGCGATCAGGGACATGCTCTACGCCCGATTGCTCCTCTCTCCCTATCCGCATGCGCGAATCACCTCGATTGACGTCTCGGACGCGGAATCCCTCCCCGGGGTGGCCTGCGTGCTCAGCGCGGCGAATTCGCCTCGCGTGTTCCACACCACCGCGGGCCAGGGTTTCCCTGAGCCTTCACCGTACGATTCGGTGATGTTCGACTGGAAGGTGCGTCACGTGGGGGACCGGGTCGCGGCGGTCGCGGCCGACACCGAGGAGATCGCCGAAGCGGCGTTGACCCGGGTGAGGGCGACGTATGAGATGCTCGAACCCGTGTTCGACCCGTGCCGCGCGCTGGAGCCGAATGCTCCGGTGCTGCATGACGAACCCGAGGCACGGGCGGTGATACCAGTCGTGTATCGGCCCATGGAGAATCTGGCTGGCGCCGCCGAGTTCTCGGTGGGACCGGTGGAAGAGATCTGGGAACTCGGCGTCCACCGGCTTACCGGCGTCTTTGACGTACACCGGGCATCTCACTGTGCCATCGAGCCGCACCAGGTGATCGCCTATCTCGATCCGGACGGCCGACTGGTGCTTCGCAGTTCCACGCAGGTTCCGTTCCATGCACGCCGGATCGTGGCTTCGGTGCTGGGGCTGCCCGTGGGCCGGGTCCGGGTGGTCAAACCCCGGTTGGGTGGCGGTTTCGGAGGCAAGCAAGAGGTGTTTCTCGAGCAGATTGCCGGGCTCCTCTGCCTCC
>JALOPK010000043.1 GCA_025453925.1 Candidatus Eiseniibacteriota bacterium
GGAGTAGAGAACCGAGGCCATGAGCGAGTTGTTTCGGTCATAGAACACGCCCGCCGTGGGGACCAGACTGGCCGTCAACTTGCGGACGCTGCTGTCCTCCCCGATGTCCGTAAGGCTCTTCGCCACCAGCCCGGCTCCGAACGAGATGCTAGTCCCGTCGTCCCGCCGGTAGGATACGCCCAGCTCTCCATGTATGCCGTAGCAGTAGAACACGCTGTACCTCTCGGAGCCCGGTATCCGGTAGCGGAGCGCAATGTTCTGCCCGTTGTTGTAGATTTCCTTCCGCCAGGGGTCGAAACCGAACTGATAGGACCAATCGGCCATGTTGAGGCGTTCGCTGAAGAAGCGGCATACCGCTTCGGAGCTGAAGAGCACCATGCTGATAGGGTCGAAGATGTAGATGTCCGCGATGGGGTCGACGTTGACGCCCTCGTACGGGCCATTCTCCACCACCTCGTTCAGGAGATGGTAACCCCAGATCGTGGCGAATGCGGCAGCCCTCGGGAACCGGAATCCATGGAAGCGATACCACTCGGCCATGAGGCGGTAGCTCATGCCGCCCCCGATGAGGTGCTGCGTGTAGTTCGGCCAGTAGTGGGCGCGTTCGTCATCGGTGCTGGCGGGAATGACCTCGGTGAAGATGAAGTCGCTCCAACCGAACCTCCGCACCGCACCGATCGGGTCCCTGAGATTGTGCCAGAGATTCCGAGCGCCGGCTGAGTACTCCACTTCGAAGGGGTTGTTGGGCCGGTTGTCCATCTGCATGATGCCGTAGCCGCCATTGAGGATCAGCGCCAGGGGGTTGACGAGGCATTCACTCCCGTAGTCGAGCCCTTGGTAGAAGTAGTACGGTGGCGATGTGCCTGCCGAATCCGTCCCGCAGGCGAGCGAGATAGCAAGGCAGAGCGGTGGGAGCATGATCGGCATTGGCGGAACCTGGAGGCCCCTGGCGTGGGCAGTGGGGCGGAAATGAACGCGCTTCGATCCGCCTGGGCGGAGGCTGGACGACGAGCGGCAGAACTTGCCGCACGATGGCGCTCTCGTCAATCGCGCAACCCGTGTGCCCCCACCGGGGAGGCGTGGTGCGGCCGCCATGTTGTACCGTGTCGTGGATTCCCTATCTTGGCGGACATGACACGGTACCCCTTCTCGTCTGATTATGCCCGTTCTTCCCTGCTGGCAGCCGTCGCCGCTCTCCTGGCGGTCTGGTCCTGCGCCCATGCGCCTCACTTCGTTCCAGGGCCTTGGGTCTCACCGTCCCCCGACAGCCTCACCGCCATCGACACCCTCGCCGTTTCAGGACGGGTCATGGTGACGGACGGCTCCGTGAGGCATCGGGCACGCTGGGCGATGGCGGGCTGCGCGGATGCCCTGCGGCTGCAGGTGTTCACCACCGATGGGAGCTGCATCGCCGACATCGGGTACCGGGGAGACAGTCTCATCGTACTGCTGCCCGGGGCCGTGGAGTGTCACCGCGGGCCTGCTGACAGGATCCCCGTTGATTCGCTCCTCGGCATCCCTGTGCCGTGGGCACCTGCGTTGTCTGTGTTGCATGCTGCCCTGTGGCCCCAACGGCTGTCACCCCCCTGGACGCCGGGAACGCTGGGCCGTCGGCGAGGGTGGTATTCGGAGACGGACGGCATCTTCATCGAACCGGATTCGAAGACCCGTCTGCCTCGGTTCATGGCCTGTTCCCGGGAGGGATCAGGGCTCACCGCGGAAGTGCGGGCGTGGGAGAGTGATTCCCTCCGGGCGTTTCCCTCCGAGCTGCGGTTGTCGTGGCCCGCCCGAGGGATGGAAATGTGGATCAACCTCTCGGTCCGCAGGACGGAAGGAGTGGGCAGTGCGGCGCTTCGCGTGGCGTGTCCAAGCGGTGCTCCGGTCGTGGACTGGTAGCGCGCTGGGCATCCTCGTCCTCTGCGGCGCCGCATCCGCGGAGTACGGGTTCGGGAAGAACAAGATTACGTACGGCGCGCGCGACTGGTATGCGATCGACGTGGGCAGTTGCAGGCTTTACTTCCCGGAAGGGTTCGAGAAGGTCGGGCAGATGGCCGCCAGGGAGGTTGAGCAGTCGGCTGCTCTGATTGAAGACATCCTCGGCATTCAGAGCGATCACGAGATTCCCATCGTCGTCTACGGATCTCACATGGCGTTCCTGGAAACGCGGATTCTGCCTCAGATCCTCCCGGAGGGCGTCGGAGGGTTCACCGAGTTCATCCAGGGCCGCGTCGTCGTGCCGAACACCGGTGCGTACGGGGAACTGCGGCACGTCCTCGTGCACGAACTCACGCACGCCCTGATGCTCGACAAGCTTGCCCGAGTCTCCCGGATCAACCGCCGGATGCGGCTTCCTTCGGTGCCCCTCTGGTTCACCGAGGGTCTGGCGGAGTACACCAGCACCACCTGGACCGCCCAGGAGGAAATGGTCATGGGAGATGCGTTCATCGACGGCTATCTCCCCGATCTGGCGAACCTCTGGAAGCTGAACGGCAGCTACCTCCTCTATTGCGCCGGGCATTCGGTGCTGCTCTTCATGAGCGAGACCTATGGACCGGGCGTGATCCGATGCATCATTGACGAGCTTGGAGATTCCGCCTCATTCGAGGAGGCCCTGGAGCGTGCAGTCGGGATTGACCAGCGGGCCGTTGGCGATGCATGGAAGCACTGGCTGGGTGGGCGGTTCGCCTATGCATACGGCCTAGACGAGGCTTCCGTCCGATTCGCCAGGGCTCTCCCGACGCATCAGGCGTTCCTGAGTCCGTCGCCGTGGGGCGACTCCGCCGACACACTGGTGAGCCTCTCATATGGCGACGGCTACAGCTCGGTGTATTCCGCCTGCGCTGATCCTTCTCTGTGCCGCCCGAAGCGCATCGTACAGGCGGGAGGCCGGGAGGGTGCGGAGTCCCTTCATCTCTTCCGCTCCCGACTTGGCGTCAGTCCATCGGGGATCGTCGCGTTCGTTGCGAAATCCGGCGACCGTGACGCCCTGTGCCTTGCTGATGGGCGGAGCGGGCGGGTGCTCAGACGCTGGCGGTCATCGGGACTTCTGACCATGGCGAGCCCCTCATTCGCGCCGTGCGAATCGCTGCTGGCGTTCTCGGCCATGGACACCAGCGGCGTCGTGGATCTGTACGTGCTGGACTTGAGGAGCGACTCCCTGTGCCGGCTTACCGCGGATGTCTTCGACGACGGGTCCCCCGTGTTCAGTCCAGATGGCACTTCCCTGGTGTTCCACTCAGACCGGTCACCGTGTGGACCGCAGCGGTGCTCCAACCTCTACCTCCTTGATCTCCCCAGCGGTCAAATCACTCAGCTCACCTGCGGACCGTTCCGTGACCGCGATCCGGCGTGGTCTCCCACCGGAGAGGGGATTACCTTCGTTTCGGATCGGGGGCAGGGCATCGGTCTGTGGGAAGTCTCCGGCACCAAGCTCAGGCCACTCGTTCTGGTCAAGGGCGGCGCATTCGATCCATCCTGGAGCAGGGACGGGGAGCGCCTCTACTTCGCGACCTACCGCCACGGCACACACGAAGTCTTCGTGGCGGAGCGGTCGGCGATCTCGGGGGCCTGGGAAGAGACCGATCCCCGTGCCTGCGGGGGATTCTGGCAGGAGCCGGACTTTCAGACACTTCCCCGGATCCGCCGCTACACCCCACGGTTCAACCTCGATGTGGCGGGGGGCATACTGACCTATGATCCGACACTGACCGGTGGCGGAGGCGCCAACATCGTGCTCAGTGATGTCCTGGGAGAGAAGCGTATTTACGCCCACGTGAGCAATGGAGCCGAGACGGCCGGGGACTTCCTCTCCAGCTTCAATCTCGCGGTCGCCTATGCGAATCTGAGACCGCGTCTGGCGCATTCGCTGGGGGTGTTCAGACTGGCCGTGAGCGATCGGACATCCTTGGAGGACATTGGCGCCGACGAGCGGCACAATGGTGCGGCCCTGTTCTTGAGCTACCCATTCAGCCGATACCACCGCATCGACGCCGGAACGAGTGTGCGGATGGTGGAGGAGTTGATCGGAGGCAGTCAGCGAACGGAGCTGTACACGGAAATCGGTTACGCGCGCGACACGGCAGTCTGGGGATACGAGGGTCCCTGGGACGGGAGCAGGGTCAGCGTCAAGCTGGAGAGCGCCCTCGATGCCGGATCCGGGGCGTTCGTCCGTCGCGACCTGTTCGCCGACGCCCGCTACTACGTGAGACTGTCCCGCACGTGCACCCTTGCCAACAGGATTCAGTGGTGGCAGAGTGGTGGGGCTGATCCCCGGCGCTTCGGCCTCGGCGGGACCTTCAGCCTCCGGGGCTGGGACGGTTACCGCATGCTGGGTCGCACGCGTCTCCTCGGGAACATCGAGTTGCGGTTTCCCGTTCTTCTCGGCATCCAGTTGTTCACTCCCGCGGGCGAGATGGGATTAGGCCCTTTGCGCGGCGCGCTATTCTTCGATGTCGGCAGGGCGTGGGATGGTCAGTTCCCCGGGCTGGTCGGCAGTGTGGGTGGGGGACTCCGTCTCACGCTGGGCGGGTTTCTCGTGATACGGTTCGATATCGCTGCCCGAACCGACTTTTCCTCCGCCCCCGGGAAACCAGGGACGCAGTTCTTCTTTGGCTGGAGCTACTGAGGGCCCCGCGGCCGTGGGCGTTCTCGATCACCCGATCGGGGTGATCCGAGGCGTCGGCCCCGCCACCGCAAACCACCTCCGCACCCTGGCCGTGCACACGGTTCGTGATCTGGTGTCCTTCCTTCCGCTCCGGTACCTGGACCGTTCACGCATCATGCCCATCGCCTCGGTGCATTGCGGCCAGGATTGCCTCCTCTGCGGGATCCTTGGGGCCGCCGCCCCGCTGTTCACCCGCGGGGGGAGACGGGGCGTTTCGGCGCTCCTCGCCGACGAGTCGGGGTCCATTCGATGCATGTGGTTCGGTTCGGCTTCCTGGGTCGGGCGCTGGTCAGGCCGAGAGGTGGTTGTCTCGGGCCGTACGTCCCTGCGCAACCCGCCTGCGCTTCTCCACCCGGAAATTGAGGATCTCACCGACGAACGCGACCCCTATCTCCCCGTCTATCGGCTCACGGCGGGTTTGACCCAACGGAAAATGCGGGCAGTCGTGCGAGCCGCCCTCGCCTCGCTGCCCCTGGCGGTGCCAAGTCTGGTGGATTCTGCGTGGGCCTCGGCCTGCAGCCTTGCGGCGCTGGGGGAGGCGGTGCGGTGCGCTCACTTCCCGCCGTCGCTTGAGCAGGGCCTCCGCGGGCAGGATCGCGTGCGCCTGGAGGCGCTCATCCCTCTTCAAGTCCTGGTGGCCCGCCGCAGGGCGTCTTTCCGAGATCGCTCGGCGCCGGCCATGGCGGCGACCGCGGACGAACTGGCCAGGTTTCTACGTCTGCTTCCTTTCCCGCTCACCCGATGTCAGGCCGACGCCCTTGGTGAAATCCGCGGCGATCTCGCCAATCCACGGCCAATGCACCGTCTCCTCCAAGGCGATGTCGGGTCGGGCAAGACCGTGGTGGCGGCCGGGGCCGCCGTCATTGCTCTGGCACACGGTTTTCAGGTGGCCCTGATGGCCCCGACCGAAGTGCTGGCCGACCAGCACGCACGGGTGCTCACCCCGTGGATACGGGAGATCGGGCACGAGACCGTCGTCCTTTCCGGAGGGACCTCCGCAGGGGACCGCGGCACCATTCATCGCAGGATGGCGGAGGGCCAGCCATTGCTTGTCATCGGCACGCATGCGTTGGTGCAAGACTCCGTCGCGTTCGGGAACTTGGGGCTTGCGATCATTGACGAACAGCACCGTTTCGGACTCGGCCAACGAGCGGCGCTCGCGGCAAAGGGAAGCTCGCCCCATCTCCTGGTCATGACCGCGACTCCCATTCCCCGAACGCTGGCAATGACGGTGTATGGGCATCTTGACCTGTCCGTACTGAGCGAGAAACCGCCGGGACGAAGGCCCATTCAGACCAAGTGGTATGACCATGGGCGGCGGGGCCACGCGTTCGACGATCTCCGTCGGGCCGTGGCGGGGGGCATCCAGGCGTATGTGGTGGCGCCCCTGGTTGAGGGATCTCCGTCCCTGGAGGCCAGCGGCGCCGTGGATCTCTATCATGACCTGTCGACCGGCGAGCTGGCCGGCGTGCGGGTAGGGCTCGTGCATGGGAGAATGAAGGCCGCGGAGAAGGACCGCGTGATCCACGCGTTCCGTGCCGGGGAGATTCAGGTGCTGGTCTGCACGACGGTCGTTGAGGTGGGCATGGACGCGCCGGGAGCAGGTCTGCTCCTGGTGGATGGGGCCGAACGGTTCGGCCTCTCGCAGCTGCACCAGCTGCGAGGCCGGATCGGTCGTGGCGGGCAGGACGCCTTCTGCATCCTGCTCACCGGCGAAATCATCACCATCGAGGCAGAACAGCGTATCCAGGCGATGCTTGATACCGGTGACGGATTTCGCCTGGCGGAGATCGACCTGACGCAGCGCGGGCCCGGCGCGCTGCTGGGCCCGGACCAACATGGCAGAGTCGCCGGAGTTCTCTCCGCGGACGTCCGGTTGGTTGCCCTTGCCCGCGAGTGTGCCCAGCGCATCGTGGAGGGGGGCCCCCCCCCCGGCATCGACCTTGATGGACTGGTCAGGGGTTTTGAGGACGTCCCTGCCCTGGGGGCCGGCTGAGGCCTCTGCCCCGCTTGGGCTGGCCGCCTCGCTGGAGGCCCATGGGTGCGACCCTGGTTGCCTCGCGCCTGAACAGCCGCTCCTTTTCCTTGCGCTCCGCCTCTGCCGGGAAGTACGCCACCTGCTGCCGGGAGAAGACCGCGACATAGTCGAACGCCACAGCCTTCATCCGCCACGGGGTACCGTCAGGCGCGGTCGATGGCCGGTGGGTCGCGAAGTGAAAATCGATGCGCCCGCGTTGCCCTGGAAGGAACTCGGGCGGCTCGAACACCGCCAGGTAGTGTCTCCAGCCACCAGCCATCTCGATCTGGGCTTTCCGCCGTTTGTTCAGATCGATGGTGACCTTCTGAGGCAGCGTGAACGATGCGGCCCGGAACACCACTGCCGAGGCAGGCCGGTTGTTCTCCAGCGGGAAGTTCAGTTTGGCGTGGGCGGCGAGGGCCCAGGAGAATGTGAAGGGCTGTCGCGGGTTGTCGGATTCCTCCGACCGGGAGTCGATGTTGTCGACGTAGTAGGGAAGAGCTTCCGGGGTTCCGATGTCCAGGCCTCCGGTCTTGACAAGACGGGAAAGGCGAATCTGTGGGGCGGCGCTGCCGGGGGCGTGCGAGCCCTCGCATAGCCACAGGGTGGAGACCTTCTCCATATTGGGGCCTGCATCGTAACGCGAAAGCCAGTTCTCGCCACGGACCAGGTGCGCCCAAGGTTTCTTGGTCGCTGCCCAGGCCATGAAGACCTTGGCGTCTTCAGGGGAGACGAGGACGATGTCGCTGTCACGGATCTTTCCGTCCAGGTGGGCTGCGGCCTCCTCCCAGATGGCCGCCTGGATCCGCGCCGACCCTGCCGGCGGCCTCCAGCCGATCCCGGCGAGGACTGCGCCGAAGGCCAGCGTGAGGGCGAATTCCGGCACGCGCGGCGCGCTCGCTGAGTGGGGAATCAGCCGTGCGATGCCAAGTCCCGCCAGCAGGAGAAACACCGTCAGCAGCGCGGCCGCGCCGCCTGCGGAGACGGTGGTCACGGTAGTGCGGTGAAAGGCGAACAGACCGGGCACGAAGAGAAGAGACAGCACGATCAGGAAGAAGGACGGCAAGAGGCATTTCGTGCTGAGTAGCACCCGCCCGCTGCTCAGGGAGACGCGCTCGGTTCGAAGCCCGAGGATCGCGCCAACGACCGCCGCCGCGCCCAGCGGGACGAAACCGATGATGCTGCCGGAGCCGTGATTCCGGAGAACGGTATCATAGAACCCGGCAGCCGTGACGGGAACGGGGGAAATCGGCATCCGCGCATGGCGGCCCAGCAGGACCAGCCATGGAAGGTAGCACAGGCCGGCCAGGCCCATGGCGACCAGGGCCTCCCCCACGGGTGGGCGGCCGGGTTCCCGCGCCCTGCGGAGCTTTCCCTGCCAGAGCAGCACGGCGCCGAAGGCACACCAGAGCAGGAGGTACATGAACACCCCGTAGGCGTGCCAGTAGAGCATGAAGACCAACGCTCCAAGGAGAATTGCCCAGGGCAGTTTCCCCTGACGTTTCCACCCCGAGAGGAATGCGTCGACGGCAAGGATCGTCGCGAGGAGAAAGCCGCTGTCCGGGCCGAAAGTGCGGGCGATTCCGGACGCTGCCGGTGAGCAGGCATAGAGGGTCGCCGCGCTCATTCCTGCCGCTCGGGAGAAGTGCCGGGTGCCTACTCGCGTGATCAAGACGATGATGGCCAGCCCACACATGATGGAGGGGAGTCGGAGCAGCCAAGGCTCTCTCGTGACCCGTGCCCATAGTCCTGCGGAGAGCCAGAAAGGAGAGGGATGGGGCATCACGGACCCGGTCTTGAGCGACGCGGCCAGCTCGCCACTCCCCAGGAGGCCGCCCGACAGCGACATGATCTCCCCGTCCGACAGACGATTGGCGCCGGGAACCAGGACAATGAGGACCAGGTGGATCGCCAACAGGACTGCCGTGAACACGTGGAATCGTGTCATCCCAACCTCCGGGGCTTCGGACGTGTACCAAGACCGCGGTTCGAGATCGCCGCGTCCCGACGCGCAATGTGCATTCTGGGTGAGAAACTTGTCGGCAGTCGGCCGTCGCGGCATCACGGTCTTCTCGCCGGACGGCGGATTCCGATCGGCGCCTTGCCGCAGCGGATGGCTGCACAGCCTTCATCGGGATGCAAAGGCATCCCGATGATCCCGGCGTGACGCCGCATGACCGGCCCCGCACGTCGGCGCAACTACTGCGCGGGCTCGTGGACGATCGAGGCTGTTTTGGCCGGAAGCGAGTGCCCATCTTCGGATACCCGTTCCCACCTGTCAAGCCCCATTGCATGCGTGCGCCAGCCGGGTCGCCGCAAGGTCCGATAGGAGCCTCCACCGTGGGGCAGTCCTCGCCCATGGCAGTCCCCGTCGGAGGCTGAGGTCCGCGTCGCGGGTTGCCGTCACCCCGCCCATGGGGCTGATGCCTGGACGGTGGCGGGCCACACGTGATTGATGGACGGCGTCCCACCACGTGGCAGGATCCACCCTTGTGAGGTCCGACGGTTGACCTGCAGGTATGAAGGATGCTATATTGATATGATGCATCATACGCAAAGAGAGGTAACTCCGTCAGCTATGGCAACTCACCGAATCGACCCCCGCCACGAAGCGGTCCTTGAAGTCGTGGTTGAGCACCACGTGATGACCGCGCAGCCCGTCAGCTCGGCAACGGTTGCGCGGCGGTCATCCTTGCGGCTTAGCCCCGCGACGCTGCGCAACATAATGGCGGAGCTGGAGGAGCAGGGCTTCCTTCAACAGCCGCACACGTCGGGCGGCAGGATCCCCACCGATCGGGGCTACCGGCTGTACGTGGACGATCTCATGCGCGTCAGAGGGCTCACTACCGGGGAGAAACGCCTCATCCTGACCGAGATCCGCAATGCCTGCCGCGACGTCGAGGATGTCCTCAGGGCAGCCTGTAATGTTCTCTCGAGAATCTGGGGGCAACTGGCGTTGGCGCTGGGGCCTTCGGCCACTGAAGGGGTTCTCCGGAGGATCGACCTCATCCCCGTGTCATCAGAACGGGTTCTGGTGGTGCTCTCGGTGGCATCTGGAGTCATCAAGACAGTCTTGGTGGAGGCCGTCCAGTCGGTGGATCCCGGCAAGCTGGAAGCCGTCGCGCGGCTCCTCAACGAGCGTCTCTCCGGTGTTCCCCTTTCCGAGGCGCTCTCCATCATCAGTTCGGAGCCGCACGCCTTCAGCAGTGGTGATGCCGCGGTCCGGCAGGTACTGGTGCGGCTGGCCGACCGAGGCTCAGTGTCCAAGCTGGGAGGTGACCTGTTTCTCGATGGAACGACCCGTCTTCTGTCCCAGCCTGAGTTCGAGTCAAGGGGCATGGTGGGTAGGTTTCTTCAGATCGTCGAGGCCCGGGAACCGATCGTCCGGGAGCTGGCCCTTCTCCGCCATCAGACGATGCCGATGGTGGTCATCGGCAGAGAGAACGCGGTGAACGAGCTTCAGGAGTGCAGCATGGTTGCCGCCGGGTACCGCGTTGGCAAGGCATCCGGAGCCGTCGGCATCTTGGGGCCGATTCGGATGCCCTACTCGACCCTTCTCCCCGCCGTTCAGTTCGTGGCTTGCGCCGTCAGCGACCTTTTCTCACAGCAGGGGCGAGCATGACGAACCCCACCTCCCATGGTGCACCCTCACCGCGTGAACTGTTCTGGCGATGGTGATGCATACTGAGGATACGCCTGTGGCCGGTCCCGAGGAGATGACCACGGTGACCGCGGACTTCAAGCCGAGGACTGGGAAGCGGGGCAGACTCAAGGCCTTGTCTGCGGAGGTCGAGCGTCTGAGGGAAGAGGAGGAGGCGTGGCGGCGCGCCAGGGAAGAGTTCATGGAGCGGATCGCGGGGCTGGAGGACGAGAAGCTTCGGCTCCTCGCTGAGATGGACAATGTGCGCAAGCGCGCGCAGCGGCGTTTGGAAGAGGATCGCTGGGCGCTCACCGCCGAGGTCTCACGGCCTTTGCTCGATGTGGCGGACAACTTGGAACGTGCCATTTCCGCAGGTGCAGAGGGTGGCGTCCAGGCTGCCACGCTGGACGGTATCCGCATGGTTCACACGCAGCTCATGGACGTGCTCGGCCGCTACGGGGTGGAGCCCATCCAGGCGGTGGGGCTACCGTTCGACTTCAACGTACATGAGGCGATCGCCCATGCGCCCTCCAGCTCCGCGCGTGACAATGAGGTCGCCATCGAGGTGGCCAGGGGCTATCTCCTGAAAGGGAAACTCCTTCGTCCGAGCAAGGTCATCGTCGCGCGCGCGGGCCGCGAGAGCGAGTCCTGAATGCGTCCCGTGTGGTGGCTCCGGGCACTCTCGGTCAGGTCCGTTTCCGGGCCTGAGACAAGGGGGTTAGCGATTCATGGGTAGGGTGGTAGGGATCGATCTCGGCACTACCAACAGCTGCGTGGCGTTCGCCGAAGGCGGAAACGCGGTGATCGTCCCCAGTGCCGAAGGCGGCAGGGTGACGCCGTCCATCGTCGGCTTCACGCCCGACGGCGAGTTGCTGGTGGGCGAAGTCGCCAAGCGGCAGATGGTCACCAATCCCCTGACCACGGTCAGCAGTATCAAGCGTTTCATGGGGAGGCGTTTCGCCGAGATCACCCGGGAATCGGAGATGGTGCCGTACCGGGTGGTCGAAGGCAAGAATGGGGACGTGCGGGTCGTGCTGGGGCAGAGGGACCTGAGCCCCCCTCAGATCAGCGCCATGATACTGCAAGCGCTCAAGCGGCGGTCGGAGGAGTTCCTCGGCGAGGCGGTCGATCGCGCCGTGATCACCGTGCCGGCCTATTTCAATGATGCACAACGCCAGGCGACCAAGGACGCCGGGCGTATCGCGGGCCTCGATGTGCTTCGAATCATCAATGAGCCGACCGCGGCGGCGCTGGCATACGGGCTCGAGAGAAAGCGTGACCAGCGGATCGCGGTATTCGATCTTGGCGGGGGAACGTTTGATATTTCCATTCTGGAGATGGGGGACGGCTTCTTCGAGGTGAAGGCGACAAACGGGGATACGCACCTTGGGGGCGATGATCTCGACCGGCGGCTGGTGGACTGGCTTGCCAAGGAGTTCGAGAAGGAACACGGGATGGATCTCCGCAAGGATCCGACCGCGTTGCAGCGCCTTCGTGAAGCCGCTGAACGGGCCAAGTGTGAGCTCTCCAACGTGCTGCAGACGACCATCAACCTACCCTTCATCGCGGCGGATCAGGATGGGCCGAAGCATCTGCTCTCCATCATGACCCGGACGCTGTTCGAACGTTTGGTCGCCGATCTCGTGGACAGTACGGAAGATCCGTGCCGCCAGGCATTGGAGGATGCGGGGCTCGCCGCCGAGCAGATCGAGGTGGTCTTGCTGGTGGGGGGCTCGACCCGGATGCCCGCAGTGCGGGAGAAGGCCAGAGCGATCTTCGGCAGAGAGCCGTTCCAGGGAGTGAATCCAGATGAGGTCGTGGCGGTGGGTGCGGCGATTCAGGCCGGCGTGCTGGACGGGCAGGTGAAGGACGTGTTGCTTCTCGACGTGACGCCGCTCTCGTTGGGAATAGAGACCGCAGGAGCTGTGTTCACCCGGCTCATCGAACGGAACACGACCATCCCGACCAGGAGAAGCCAGATTTTCTCCACGGTTGTCGACAATCAGCCGGCTGTCAGCGTGCATGTCTTGCAGGGCGAACGGCCGATGGCGCAGGACAATCGGACTCTGGCGCGCTTTGAACTCGTCGGCATTCCTCCTTCGCCGCGGGGAGTACCCCGCGTCGAGGTCATGTTTGACATAGATGCCAACGGAATCGTGAGTGTCTCGGCCAAGGACCTCTCGACGCAGAAGGAACAGAAGATCCGGGTTCACTCCTCCAGCGGTTTGACCGAGGAAGAGATCCAGCGGATGATCAGGGATGCCGAGCAGTTCAGGGACGAGGACACACGGAAGTCCGTCCGTGCGCAATTGAGGAACCAGGCCGACGCGCTCCTGTACGACACCGAGATCGGATTGTCGGAGCACGGCGCGCAGCTCCAGGATGCGGATCGCCAGCGCCTGCTCGATGCAGTCAGCAGCCTGAGAGGCCATCTTGCGGCGGGGGACGAGGAGAACGTGCGCCTCTCCATGCGGGAGATAAGTCAGGCCAAGGTTCCACTGGACGAGATCGTGTTTGCCGGCGAGCCCTCGGACGCATCTGCCGACCGGCCTGAGCACCAGGAGGAGCCTGCTCCTGATTCCTGGTCGTGGCGTTGACTCCGCGGGGACTTCTCGGCCCTCCCCGAAGTTGAACGTGGAGGATAGGTGGCCAGCAAACGAGACTACTACGAGGTCTTGGGGGTCGAAAGGGGTGCCTCCGATGACGAGATCAAGAAGGCGTACCGTAAGCTCGCCTTGAAACATCACCCGGATAGGAACCCCGGGAACAAGGATGCCGAGGAGAAGTTCAAGGAGGTCGTCGAGGCCTACGAAGTACTTAAGGATTCGGACAAGCGCGCGCGATACGACCGGTTCGGCCATGAGGGCGTTCGCGGAAGCACTGCGGGGTCCGGGGGATTCGGCGGATTTGACCTCTCCGACGCCCTGCGCTCGTTTCTGAGGGATTTCGGGGGCGGATTCGGCTTCGGCGATCTGTTCGGCGAGGAGGAGCGGGAGGCCCCGGGCCCGAGGCGCGGAAAGGACCTCCAGATCCGGCTGCCCCTCACCCTCCAGGAGATCGCGACCGGCGTGGAGAAGACCCTTCGGATCGCGCGGGAGGAGGTGTGTGAAGCGTGTCAGGGCTCCGGCGCGAGCCCCGGCACGAGCCAGACACCCTGCGGGACGTGCAAGGGGAGCGGCCGGGTGAAGCGGGTCGCGTCATCGCTGTTCGGGCAGATGGTGCGCGTCGAGCCGTGTCCTGTGTGCCACGGCGAGGGGAGCGTGATCGCGCACCCGTGCGCGACATGCGGTGGTGCCGGTACGCAGGAAGGCAAGTCGACCGTGTCGGTGAGGATCCCCGCCGGCGTCGCCATGGGCAACTACCTCACGCTCCGGGGTCAGGGGCATGCCGGAGCCAAGGGGGGAGGCCGCGGTGATGCGTATGTGCTGGTCGTGGAGAAGGAGGATCCACTGTTCGAGCGTCAGGGCGATGACGTGTTGTGCCGGCTGGCCGTGAGCTTCGCTACCGCGGTTCTGGGTGGAGAAGTCGAGGTGCCCACTCTCACCGGACGGGTGAAGGTGCGAATTCCAGCGGGCACCCCGTCAGGGAAGGTGTTCCGGATGAAGGGGAAGGGTCTCCCCCATCTCAACGGCTCGCGACGGGGCGATCTGCACGTGCAGATAGTGGTCTGGGTTCCCGAGCGGTTGAACCGCGACCAGACGGCCCGACTGTCGGAGTTGTCAAAGTCAGGCGGTCTGGAGCCGCCAACCGAACTCATGGCTCGGCGGCAGGTGTCCCGAGACGAACTGTGACCGCGCATGTCCCCGGGATCGTGCTCCCGGACCAAGTGACATGCGGAGAGGAGGTGGTGCCATCCAGGGCTGAGGCCCATCGCTTGAGACGAGTGTTGAGACTTCCCGAGGGATCCACGGTCCGTGGCCTCACTCCGGACGGCTCGACCCTTCTACTGCAGATCACCTATCGCCCCGGTGGCGAAGTCAGGCTCCTGGTGGTGGGTGAGGCGCAGCGGTCGTCATGCGACAGCACGGGAACAACCGTCGCCGTCGCTCTCATCAAGCGGATGGCGCACCTTGATTTCGTAATCGAGAAGGGAACGGAGATCGGCGTTGCGGCGTGGTGGGCCGTGGTGACTGAACACTGTGCCGACGCAGGGCTGGTGCGTTCGTATGAACACCGGCTCCAACGGTGGCGGCGGATCGCGGAGTCAGCCTCCATTCAGTCTGGCCGATCCTCGGTGCCCCCGGTGATCGGCGTGCTGTCGCTGCCCGAGTTGTTTGAGGCGTCACTGGGATGCGGCCGGCGTCTGGTCGCTGTCCCCGGCGCTGCGGAGTCGATGCGGACTGTCGCGCGCGAACGAAGCGCCTCAACGTTGTTTCTTGTCGGGCCCGAGGGCGGATGGAGTT
>JALOPK010000315.1 GCA_025453925.1 Candidatus Eiseniibacteriota bacterium
TGGCTGGGAAACCCACTGGTGCCAAGAGGAAGCGCCCTGTCTTCGGGAGTTCGCCAGGTGACCGGTGGCTTCGCACTGGCTGTCTGGCTCGTGGGCGCAGCCATGGCGGTCCCGCGTCTGCGACACCCAGGTCCGATGTCCTCTTCGGACAGGACGTACCCCTGGATCGCCCTGGGACTCTACTCAATTCTCAGCGGCATGATCGCAACGGTGGGCAGGTCGGGCTTCGGTCTCGAACAGGCGACGGAGAGCCGCTACACGACCTTCGCCATCCCTCTCGTGGTGGCGGCCGTGGCGCTTGGTGCCGAGCTCTTCGGAGTGTGCCGCCGAGAATCTTCGAGGATCCGACGTGCCTGCGCAACAACAGGATACGGAATGACAGCCCTCCTGCTCGCGCTGCACGGGCATGCAGTCGCCACCTCTCTCCCCTTCATGCGTGACTTGGGCTTCCGTCTGCGAGGAGCGAAGACAGCGGTGCTTCTCCATCGGCTTGTCATTGATGAACCGCATCTTCGATGGCTGTTCCCTTCGCCTCCGGAAATGCTGGGTGAATTCGCCAGGATCAAGTCGCACGGCCAGTTGAACTACGACGCCATGGAGCTTTCGGAGTTCAGGGAAGGATGCGCAAAGGCCGGCGCGCCCGATCCTGCAAACGGATGGCTTGACGCATGGGCCAGGAGAGGCGACCACGTTGCCTTCGGAGGGTGGGTACGATTGGGAGACAAAGGGATCCCGGGGACCAACGTCATCCTGACCTGGGCAGGGTCTGACAGCATTCTCCATCCGTTGGCTCTCGCGCTTCCCGGGGGACCCAGGCCTGATGTGGCCGAGTTGCTCCACGATGAGCGATTTGCCAAATGCGGGTTCACCGGCACGGCGAGCCTTGAGGATGTGCCGACGGGCCGCGTCAGACTCGACGCCTGGACCGTCGATACTGATGACTGGTCAGTCCATCAGCTGGCCAATGCCCGCCCGTTCCTCACCCGGCCAGGGAGCGCTCCGCCGGCCGCTCGGCCGACTGGATAGCCGCGCGTGCCGCGTCCAGCATATGCCACAGTCGAATAACATCATCCTCGAGCATACTGGACCTGGGCATCCTCGAGGACCTGTCGCCGGAAGTACGGGCTCAAGTCCTCAGCGGTGCGGAGGTCCACCTTGCGACCCAACATCGCCGAGAGTTGTCGCGGGACGCGCCGATACGCCGGCAGTCAAGCATCGCCATGACGCTCGCAGGAGCACTATTCTCATATTAGAATAGTGATGGAACTGGCGATCGAAAGCCCTTTCGGGGCTCCACGGGAGGCTGCCTGAGAATCTTGGCCCCTGAGACGTGTCCTGCGGCGCTGGCGGGGAGCCGGAGCCGCGTAATGTCGATCGCAGGGCTCTCGACCCCTCAGCCACGCCAGGGTGAACTGTGCAGTTTGGACATTGTACTGGACGAAATCACGCATTCTTGTCAATTATGCTGAACACGAGGCACGTGTACGAGATCATTGGAGGCAGACCATGACGACCCTGTTCTTCATTCACGGGATGTGGTGTGCGCCGTGGGTGTGGGAGGGATTCACGCAGGCGTTCGAGGAGGCGGGGTATCGCTGTGTCAGGGCCACGCTCCGACACCACGGTGAAGGCCCTGGAACGCCCGAACCGCGGCTGGGCGCCACGAGTCTCCTCGACTATGCTGCTGATCTGGAGAGCGAGATCCGGGCACTGGGGGATCCACCGGTGGTGGTCGGCCACTCCATGGGCGGCCTGCTGGCGCAGATGCTGGCGGCGCGGGGGCTGGCGCGGGCTGCCGTGCTCCTCACCCCTGCCTCGCCCCATGGTGTCATGGCGCTGCGACCGTCAGTGATGCGATCCTTTGCCAGCGTCATGTGCCAACCGGCCTTCTGGCGACGCCCCGTGCGCCTGAGCTTCGCCGAGGCATCGTACGGCATCTTCAACATGACGCCAGAATCCAAGCGACGGGCGCTGTACGACAAGTTCTGCCACGAGAGCGGTCGTGCGGCTGCCGAGATTGGCCTCTGGTTTCTCGACAGCCGGCGGTCGGCCGCAGTGGATGCGAGCAGCGTCACGTGCCCCATGCTCGTCATCGGCGCCGCTCGTGACCGCATGACGCCCTCGCCAATCGTGCGGCGGGTTGCGGGATGCTATCCCACCGCGACGTATCACGAGTTCGCGGACCATGGCCACTGGCTGATCGGAGAGCCGGGGAGCGAAGCGGTTGCCGACGTCGTAGTCGAGTGGTTGAAGACGCACGGCGCGGCCTGAGGCGACCCGAGATCAGGGCGGCCGCGACTGAGCGTGGCCCTCCTTCATGGACGAACGAGATTCCTCGCGGCCTCCGGCCGCCCGGGGCCTCACCGTGACGGACCCGGGAGCTTTGTCGCCAAGAGAATCGACGGGGCGACCAGGGCGTGGGTCCTCCGGCTCAACCTCCGGCCTCCATGCGCGCGCGCAGGGCCCTGTGCACGGCGCGCAGCATCTCGTCGATGCAGTACGGTTTCGGGATGAACGGCAAGGACCGGTCTCCGATGGTACCCTCGGGGACGCTCTCCACGTATCCGCTGGTGAGGAGGACCCTCAGCTCCGGGCGGATCGCCAGGATCCGCGAAACCAAGTCCATCCCGCTGCCGTCCGGCAGCACCACGTCGGTGAAGAGGAGATCGATGACTTCCTCATGGGCGGCATACTGCGCCATCGCCGCGTCCCGCGTCCCGGCTTCCAGCACCTGATACCCGTTCTCTCGCAAAGCCTCGGCGGTCATTTTCCGGATAACCTCATCATCCTCGATCACCAGCAGGCATTGCGCGTTGCCCCTGGGACCGGGCGGCTCGGCCGGCTTTCCACGGCTCGCTTCCACGGCGCACGGACAGGCAGGAAGGAACACCCGAAACTCGGAACCGCGGCCCGGCGCGGAACTCACCTTCAGCCACCCTCCGTGCTGCGTGATCACGCCGTGCACCACGGCCAGGCCAAGACCCGCCCCGTTCACAGGGTCCTTGGTGGTGAAGAAGGGCTCGAAGATGCGGTCCAGCGTCTCAGAGCTCATCCCATCGCCTGAGTCGGCGACTGCCAGACCGACGAAGTCGCCCTCCTTCACCTTAGGATCCCCCAAGGACTCGTCGCCGCCATGCGGTGAGTTCCACGTGCGGATGGTGAGTGTGCCGCCTTCCGCCATCGCGTCGCGCCCGTTCAAGCAGAGCGTGGCGACCACCTGCTCGATCTGACATGGATCGACCAGCGCCGGCCGGAGGGCCGGCTCCAGTTCCAGCGCAACCTTGACCCGTTCGCCCAGCAATGACCTCAGGATGCTTTCCTGGTGGATGATGAGGCCGTTGAGATCGGTCGGGCGTGTGTCGAGGATCTGACGCCTCCCAAAGGCCACCAACTGTCGCACAAGCGAGTGGGCCCGCATCCCCGCGTCCCGTATCTGCGTGAGCCCCGACCGCCGGGGATCCTCGACCGGCACCTTGACCAAGAGCAAATCAGTATGCCCCAGAACAACCTGGAGCAGGTTGTTGAACTCATGGGCGATGCCGCCCGCGAGCCTGCCGATGCTCTCGAGCCTCCTCGATTCCTGAAGCTGGCGGGCGAGAAGCCGCGACTCGGTGATGTCCTCCAGGGAGCCCTCCCACCACACGGTGTCCCCCTGCCGCGCGGCCCGGATGTTCAGCCGGGCCCAGATGACGCTTCCGTCCCGGCGGCGCATCCGCGCTTCGACGCCGGACACATGACCTTCGTCCGCCAGGAGGGTACGACACCGCTCCCGGTCCTCCGCATCGATGAAGAAGTCCAGGGCGTTCCGGGTCAGAAGCTCCTCCCGTGTCGAGTACCCGAACACCGTCAGCAGCGCGGGGTTGGCATCAATGACCACCCCGTCGGAGGAAATCCTGAACAGAGCGACCGGGATGCCTTCGAACAGGCTCCGCACGCGCTCTTCGCTGGAACGAAGCGTATCCTGCACCAACCGTCGGTGCACGAGCGCGGTGAGTTGCTCGGCAATGACGACAAACCTCTCGACCTCGCGGGCATCGAATGCGGTCGCACGTCCGACATCTACCAGTCCGATGGTGGCCCCCTCGGCGACCATGGGCACGCTGAGCACACAGCGGTAGCCGAGGAACTTGGAGATCGCCGGCACGAAGCGCCTCAGGAGGCGACTTGTGGTACACTCTGCCATCAGGCGCTGGATCGTAGGCTGGTCGGTGATAAGCTGCGGACGACCGGCCCGGATGATTCCCGCATACACGCCGCCCTGCTCCAGTGGGATCCGAACCGTGGGGAGCCGCGACCCGATCATGACTTCGACACGGCGCTGCATTTCGGTCGACAGCGGCGAGTTCTGAAGCTCGAGGTAGCGGCGGTCGTCGCTTCGGGCCGGCGGCGATCCATCCCCTCCCCGGCATCCGCGTCGGAAGGGCTCGCCGGCAGAAGGAGCGCGGCGGTGATGTCGGCCGCCAACGCGGACAGTGCCTCCACCTCTCCTCCACAGAACGTGTCGCCGGCCGCGGAGACGAGCACGAGGACGCCCGGACGCCCGGCCATCTCTAGCGGCAGCACCCCACACGCGCCGCCAGCCGCGAGGGACGGCGGCGCCCATGCGGCGAGCCTCTCATCCTGGTGGATGAGCGAGACCACGGGCTGTCTCCTGCGCAGCGCCTCCGCCACAGGATCGGATGGAGCAGCGGCACCGTCGTCCTCGGAGGGCACGATTACGGCATCGGCGAGGCCGGTGCACAAGCCCGCCGTGGCCAGGGGTAACAGCGCCCCCGGGTGATGATCAGCGATGCCGATCCAGGCGCCGGCGTAGCCGGCCTCTTCGACCATGGCGCGGCAGACCTCACCCGGAATGCGCGCCGATCCCATGTTCCGGAGGCTCCGGGACAGTGATGTCCGGAGCCGGAGCACCCGGGAGACCTGCATCACTTCGTTCGCGGCGGCGC